>JAADIV010000053.1 GCA_013151175.1 Deltaproteobacteria bacterium
TAATTATTTATCGTGATGCCCAAAAGTAACGATAACCCCAGAGGTAACTGCTCACCCCCCCCCATAGGCACCTTAATATCAATAACCACAGGACTTGTAAATGCTTGCAGGGTGCCGGAGATGCGAGGCATCGTCCTGCGAAGCGTACTTCCTGTACGTGAGCAGGGCGATAACGAAGTATATTCGGTATCCTGTGAGCAGTTACTGTTTAGCAGACATAGGATATACCCAGACGCCTGGCGATAGCCGGATCGGAGACCCCCAGGCCGTCTGACATGCCAATGGGTAATTGGGTGCTACGCCCCATGGGCGCGAATATCTTTTTAAGCTCCATCTCAGCGGTTTTAAACACATCAACAACCCTCTCTGCCACCTTTTCGGCGCTCAAGCGGCGGTACAATCGGGGGTCTTGAGTCGTGATGCCGCGCGGGCATTTGCCCAAATTACAGAGATTGCAGCGGTTGCGTTCATCTCCAAAACAACCGGCCGCGGCCTGCATAATATATCTGCCGGTATCAACTCCTGAGGCGCCCAGCAAAATCAGGCTGGCGGCGTTAGCGGCCAGATGACCATGCTTCCCCACCCCGCCGGCGGCGAAGAGTGGCAGCTCATTTTGTTTGCCGTGTTTAACCAGCTCAAGGTAGCAGTCACGTAGATTGCTGGCGATTGGATGCCCCATTTTGTCCAACGAAACATTATAGGCGGCCCCGGTGCCGCCGTCTTCGCCATCAATGCTCAGGGCGGCGGCATAAGGATTTCTGGCCAGGTTATTTAAGACAGCCAGGGCGGTCTTGGTGCCGGAAATCTTGGGATATACCGGCACTCTGAAACCCCAGGCCATACTGACACTCTGGATCATCTTGGCCACGGCCTCTTCAATGGAGTATTTGGTCTGGTGGGTGGGTGGCGAGGCCAAATCTACACCCATGGGGACCCCGCGAATTTCGGCGATGAGCTTCAGTACCTTATAGGCCATGAGCAGGCCGCCGTCACCGGGTTTGGCACCCTGGCCGTATTTTATTTCAATGGCCGCCGGATCTTCCACCATCTTTGGCAGGGCATGAATTATCTCATCCCAGCCAAAATATCCTGAGGCGATCTGCGGGATAAAGTATTTAATAAAGCGTGATTTAAGCAGCCTGGACGGGATGCCGCCCTCGCCGGAACCCATTACCACCGGGATATGCTCAACTTCGTTAAGGTAAGTAATGCCCATGGCCAGTCCTTCCCACATGGGCGGTGACAGGGCGCCGATGGACATACCGGCGACACGTATGGGGAATATCTCCCGCACCGGCGGCATAAATTCCCCCGCGCAGACCACCAGTCTGCCGTCCTTGACCGACAGCGGCAGGTCTTCCGCCGGCAGGTTACGGCCCATAAGGGTACGGATATTAAATTCATGGCGGCCGGCATCAAGGGCCGGGTCGGTTAACATGGATATGCGGGTGAATTTCAGCCTGTCCAGGGTTCCCGTGCCGGGATCGTTGCGGCGGCCACCCCGTTTATAGGGGACGCCGCCCTGATTCTTGTGGAATAAAAATTTTGAGGCCGGGTTGTATTCCGGGACAATAGCCATATTGGGACAGACCATGGTGCAGGTGCCGCAACCCGTGCAGTAATGCTCGATATCCACGGCCTGCCTGATGACCTGACTGACCCCCCTGATCGTTGTGGGCAGGGGCAGATCGCCGCTTGACTGAACCAGCCGTTTGGCGATAACTGCCGGACTGATGGCCCCGGTGGGGCATACGGCGGTACATTTACCGCAACGGCTGCAACGGTCATCCCGCCAACGGATAATATAGGGAAAGTCAAGCAGGGTAAGGCTCATTTTTAGCCCTTTAGCTGGTTCCATACCTGAACCTCTTTGGCATTTGGGCTGATGATTACAAAATCATAGCGCATGGGGATAATATCGCCCTCTTTGTCTCTTTGGGGAATGGCCTGATCCAGACCGCATTCTTCGCTCATCAGGGCATAACGTCCGGCGCCGCCCCCGACAACGCCGGGCCGCAGCTTTTTGCTGTCCTGCACCATAAAAACGGTGCCGTCTGGTAAAAAGCCAATAACGCAGTTGGGGCCGTCTATACATAGGGGCCGCAAAGATTTTTTAATGAGACGCAGGGCTGCGGCGTCCGGGCGGCCGGCTATTTCCTGGTTGCTTAAAGGGGTTATGACATCCTTATAATAGGGCAGGGGGTAGTCTAATTTTTTATGGATGAAGTGCAGGGTATGGCAAAATATCTCTGAGTCTGAATTGTAATTACTGTAGCCGGAGAAACCGCGCCGCAATAAATAATCGCGGTTGGGCAGAAAGGCGGTGTTCTCGCCGTTGGTCATGGTGCCGTAGCCCTGGAGAAAAAATGGGTGGCAGGCATACAGGTCGATGGCGTAATTGGTGTTTTGCCGGCCCTGAGCCAGAACTATTTTGGCCTCAAGAGGTTTCTTGTCCAGACCAAAAAATTCACCGACCTCCAGGGGGTCGCCCACCTCTTTCAGGGTGATAATATCGGGCCAGAAACTAAAGACGTACAGCGAGTTGTCTTTGGCGCCCCTGGCCCTTAAACGAAGGCGGGTTTCCGTCAGCAGGGCATCTCTTTCCGCCTGCGACCGGTCGATATAGGCATTGGGATATTGGTAGGCGGTGGTCAGGTAATGGCCCCGTCTGGTTACGGATGAACCGGGCCTTTCCGTGATTTGCGGCTCCCACATGAATTTGACCTTGAACCCGGCCTCCTTCATAAATTCATCCAGGGTCACGCGGCCCTCGTCCGTACAGATGCCGGAGAGGATGGGGTACTCCTTTAACTCTTTGAATTCGCCGCCAATATCCTTCAGAACCACGCCCAGCCCGGAGCCGTCGTGCCCCTCTTTCATAGTTTCCAGGGCCAGGATATTATCCATTACCGGGAAATATTTGTCGGCGGTTATCGCGCTCAGTCGGCACATAAAAATCCTATCCTCATCAATAGTAATTGCCAAAATTCCGTTGTGTCGCCAGTCGGAATCAGGTTTCTTGCAGATCCCCCCGAAGGGGAGTACCTATTTAATGCACTGGTCAATATCTTTCAAGGCATTCTTTCGCATACAATTGTTGTTGTCCCGCTGCTTGATAGGTCTGCCCCGGATAAATACGTTACACGGATGCAGAAAAATGCTATACTATACCTCTTTTTTAGGTGAAAGTTTGCGGTTTTGGCAAACCGCTGTTTATTGGCAGCTACTCTCCCCATGACCGCCAATAATCAATAACCACAGGATTTGTAACTGCAAGCAGTTACGTTTATTGCTCAAATTGCGAGGCGGTAACTTTATGATGCTAAATCATAGCGTGCGAAGCAAGGTTCTTATCCCTCTGAGCCTGACCTTTCTGGTGCTGATTTTGACTTTTGTCTTTACCAGCTACCGCATTCGTCAGCATGAGCAAGGGGCGGTTGTCAGGCAGCGTTACCGTAATGTGCAGGATGTTTTGACGGGGTTGCTGTCCTATAATGTTGCGGTGTTGAGTTCGACTGCCGAGTTGATCGGGGGCCAGAAAAACCTGCAAATGGCCATGGAAAAACGGGATGTTGCCGCTTTGCTTGCATATAGCAAACCTATCGCCGGGCGAATTGCCAGACGTTTGCATATTACCCATTTTGATTATCATGATAGCCACAACCGGACGGTACTCCGTCTTTTCCTGCCTGAGGGGAATGAGTCGCGCAGCGTGCCGGGCATTATAATGCGGCGGGCCATCCACAGCGGTCGTCCTGTCGCGGGGCTAGAACTTGACTCAACGGGTACCTTCGCCCAACGGCTAGTGTTCCCATGGCGTGTTGGCGGTAACCTCATAGGTTATATTGAATTGGGGATTGATGTTACTCCAGTGTTGGCAAAGCTCAGGAAAATTACCAAAATCGAGTTGGTGGCTGCCGTTGCCAAGCATAAAACTGAGCAGGGTCAGTGGGCAGAGGCCCAACTGCACCACGGCGCCCACTTCCCCTGGAATTTTATTCCTCACAAACTGATAAGCTACGCGAGCCTCAAAATACCCCGGCAGCTCGCCGCCCATATTTTCAATGCGACCCCGTACGGTAATATTGGCCCAACCCTGCGGATCAAAGGGCGGTTGTACCGGGCCGCCCTGCTTCCCATTGTCGATGCGGGTCAAAAAAATATTGGTGATTTGTTGATGCTGGCTGACATCTCCGGCGAAAAAACAGCTTTTCAAGCGTTTCTTATGCGGACTGTTATCTTTAGCCTGGTTTTATGCGCGGCCCTGTTTATATTTGCCTTTCAGGTTCTTGGCCGGGTTGGGCGGCAGCTGCGGCAGGGTGAAGATATGCTGCGGCAGGAGAGCGCTAGCCTGGCCGAAAGTAACCATTGGTTACAGATCGAGATATCCGAACGTGAGCGGGCCGAGCAAAAACTGTCCAGTCTCAACCTGCGCCTCGAACAACGGGTTGCCGAGCGCACTATTGAGCTTGAGCGGAAGAATTCTGAACTTGAAACTAGCCGGCAGGATCTGGAAAAGACCTACGGTGAACTGAAGGAAAAGCAGGCCACGATTCTCCACCAGAACAAGATGGCGGGTATTGGCCAACTGGCGGCCGGGATTGTCCATGATATCAATAACCCTGTTGGTTTTATCAGCCACAACCTCCAACTTTTTGAACGCTATCATCAACGTCTTGGGCAGTTTGACGCCTTGCAAAAACAACTGATTATGAACCAGGCGGATGCCTCACTGCGCGAGGCCTGGGAATCTGGCCGCGCCCGCTTCAAGGTTGATCTGGTATTCCGGGAGCTAGCCGAGATGGCCGGTGAATGCCGTGAGGGAACCTCCCGGATCAGCCAGATTGTCAAAAACCTCAGCGTCTTCGCGCGTGTTGATGCCCCCAAGCGCCGGCCCGCCGACCTGCGTAAATGTATCGATAGCACTCTGACTATCATCGGTCATGAACTGCGCGGCAAGGTTCGCGTTAACCGTGATTACGGGCCTATACCGCTGCTTCACTGCTACGCGGAACGGCTCAATCAGGTGTTTATGAACCTGCTGATTAATGCCGCTCAGGCCATTGAAGAGTCGGGGACGATTCATATTCGCACCTGGGCTGAGGTTAATCATATTTGTGTCTCTATTACTGATACCGGCGTTGGTATTCCGGCGGATAAGCTGGCGCAGATATTTGAGCCTTTTTTTACCACCAAGCCCGTTGGCGCGGGCACCGGCCTTGGCCTGAGCATCGTTTACGATATTGTTGCCAGTCACAACGGTGAGATTATGGTTGAGAGCGAGGAGGGTAACGGCGCGGTTTTTACCATGCGTTTCCCCTGTGATGGGGCGGCGGATTCTGTGCTTGCGGCGGCGGCAGCGGCAGCGGCAGCGGAGGAGGGACGGGGTGTCTGAGGAAAAGATCCGCATCCTATATGTCGATGACGAGGCGGCTTTCCGCCACATCTTTTGCCGCGAACTGGGTGAGGACGAGCGTTTTACCATCGAGACCGCTGAAGACGGTAACGATGCGCTGCGAGTGTTGGAGAATTTCCGGGCCGCCATCGTTCTTAGCGATCTATCCATGCCGGGCATGGACGGTATTGCCCTGCTGCGGGAAATCCGCAAGCTTTATCCAGAGATATTTGTGCTGATTCTCACCGGCGTCAATTCCACTAGCGAAGCGGTCAGGGCGATGAAGGCCGGGGCCTATGATTACATACTTAAGCCTTTTGACCTGCCCATGCTCCAGATGCAGTTAGATAAAATATTGCAGCATCGGGAGCTTTTGCGCCGAAGCAACCAGCCGGGTAACGGTGAGTTTAATTTTGAAAACCTGGTGGGCAAGGACGCGGCGATGTTTGAGCTGTTCGAGTGCATCAGGCGGATAGGCCCGACCAATGCCACAGTGCTGATTCGGGGTGAGAGCGGCACCGGCAAGGAATTGGTTGCTCAGGCGGTTCACGCTCGTAGCGCTCAGGCCGGCAAGGTTTTGATCCCCGTCAATTGTGCCGCCCTGACGGAAAATCTTATCAATGATGCCCTGTTCGGCCATGAAAAGGGGGCTTTTACCGGAGCGGGCGGCCGCAAGATAGGCTTCTTTGAACGTGCCGATAACGGCGCGATATTTCTTGATGAGATTGGCGACATACCCATGCAGACCCAGGTCGCCCTTTTACGGGTGTTGGAGCTAGGCACCTTCCAGCGGGTTGGCGGCACGGAAACCATTCAGGTGAATGCCAGGGTTATCTGCGCCACCAATAAGGATCTTGAGGCCGCCATCCGGGAAAAAACCTTTCGCGAGGATCTTTATTACCGTCTCAATGTTGTTACTCTGACCGTACCGCCGCTGCGGGAGCGCGACTCAGATATCCCCCTGCTCGCCGATTATTTTCTTCATAAATATAACAGCGAAAATGGCAAACAAATTGAATCGATCAGCAAGGATGCCCTAACCATGCTCCGTTCCTGCCGATGGCCGGGAAACGTCCGGGAATTGGCCAATGCTATTGAACGGGCGGTGGTCTTTTGTAACGGCCGGAAACTGCTGCCGGAACATTTTATGCCGGAAATCAGCGCGGCGGCAGCGGCGAATTTCTCCCTTACCCTTACCTCTAGCTCCCTGCCGGAAATCGAGCGCCATGTGATTAGCCGGGTACTCGAAGCCAAGCAGTGGAACCTCACCCAGGCCGCCGAGGCCTTAAATATCGCCCGCGGCACCCTATACAGTAAGATCAAGAGTTACGGGATCGAAAAATCATCCTGAACCGCCTGCTTTACCCTCTCTTTCTAACCGATGTTGAAAATTGAACACCATTCCTTATGGGCGGCAGATGCCTCGTCGCCGGCCTATTCCCCCTAATTGCTGTTGTCCTACCGCCAGGCGCCGAGATTTGAACAATGTCCCATCCTTTAGTAAAAAGATAATATATTCGTATAGTTAGCTGCGGATCTATCCGGCGGCTGTCGAGATTTGAACAATATGGCGGTTGGCCCGCATTGGCCCTAATTTGTCCGGGATCACCGTAACTAGCTCAATATACGAAGAAAAAAAATAATTTATCGGGTTTGGCACGGCCATTGCTTTAACTAGGGAGCAACAGACACACGGCGGTGACGTTTACTAGCGGGTGGCCTGGATGGGTTGGTAATTAAATGGGTTCGCCAAAAGATGGCGGGCCTCAAATGAATAGTATAAGCAAAAGGAGAAACAGGATGAAAAAGGTATTAGTAGCAGCAATGGCATTGGCATTAGTAGCTGGCGGCGCCTCTTTGGCTATGGCGGCACCCACAATTTCTAGTGGTATCGTTGGCAGCCCGCATGACTTTTCTGCGGATATGCCTGGCAGCACCGGTGCTGACGGCACGTGGAACACTACGGGTGAGATCTGCCGTGTTTGTCATTCTCCGCATGATAAGGGTCGTTCCACCTATAAGGGCAGTGGTGTCGGCCTTCTGTGGAACCATGATGTCTCAAGTGCAACTTATACCCTGTACACCAGTGATGATATTCCTGCGGGCGATATTGGCCAACCTGTTGGTAACGCCAAGCTTTGTCTGGGGTGCCACGATGGCACGGTCGGCATTGACTCTTTTGATAATCATACAGCGCTCGGCAGTGCGCCGACAAATGCTGTTAAAATCGGCTCTGGCACAGACCCCTTTGCTGAAGTAGCGCTGAGGATCGGTGGCGTAGATGGTACTAACGGTAACACTTTGGCGGGAACTCATCCGATTTCCGCAGATTATCCAGTTTTGGCTAGCGATCCTGCAACAAGGGGCTTCAATGATCCTACAGCTAAAACCTGGGCAGATGGTGAACTGGTTTCCGATACCCTGGAGAACGGCATGGTGCAGTGCGCTACTTGCCACGATGTTCATAGCAGAGAGTCTGTGGCGCCGGCCACCGGTGGAGAGAATTATCTCCTGCGCCAGGCTCAGACCGTTGCTCAGGGTGGTACTGCCTCAGGCCTGTGTTTGACCTGCCACAATAAGTAATAAGTGATAAGTAATGAGTGCTTGAGTGGCACCTGGTTTATTTTATCCAAGTAATTATACTCCATCCAAGCGGGGAGAAGAGACTCAAGTCTCTTCTCCCCGTCTTCCGTCTTTGGTTGTTTGCGGCAAAAAAAAGGAGTAATAACATGAAAATTTTTGTTTCTCTTATTGTGCAGTTTATCCTGGCCTTGTGTGTCAGCGGTGTAGCGTTGGCCGGGCCGCCCGCAGTTTTCGGCACCGGCATCGTTGGCAGTGTCCACGATTTTTCCAGGGCCTCCTGGAACCCCGAGGCGCTTAGCTATAAGGGCGAGATATGTAATGTTTGTCATGCGCCCCACGATGGGGGCCGGAAGACCTATAAGGCCGGTCTGCTCTGGAACCGCCAACTGAGTAGCTCTACCTATATCATGTATGACAAGAGTTGGAGTCCGGGAATAACCCATGCCCAGGACAGTCAGCCTACCGGCAACTCCAAACTCTGCCTCTCCTGTCATGACGGCAGTCTTGCCATTGATGCCTTTGGCAGCTACCCCGGCACCGGTTGGCGGATGTGGGACGAAAATACCAATAAGGTAATTCCCCGTTTCAAGGATGCGGCGGGAAGTCTGGATATGCATGGAACCCACCCCATATCTGTTACCTATGCCGCCCCTGGAGGCGGTACGGCTAAGGGGTTCAAGCCGGCAACCAATACCTGGCCAGGGGGATTGACGATTGCCGATACCCTGCAGAATGGCAAGGTGCAGTGCAGTACCTGTCATGATGTCCACGACACCCCTGGGGAGGTTGTGCCCGGCACTCAACTGCTTCGCGCCGGCTTAACCGCGAAACAGGGGGGGGCCTCTGCCCTCTGCCTTACCTGCCATGATAAATAGGTTCAGTGGCGGTTAAATGGCTTGAATATTTGCGGGAATTAGACTAGATAAAAAGGAGTGCAGGTTTATTGTTTCCTTTCGTCTAAAATTCCCTATGGTTGTTTTATGAGATGCTTTTTAAAGATGCCGGCCGTGCGGCCGGTTGTTTTGTGTGGTTGTCTGTTCGGGCTTTCTCTGTTGCTTGGCGGCAGTCAGCCGGCTTTGGCAGGTAGCAAGGACTTTGCCATTAAGGCCGGGCAGACCTGTCTTAGCTGCCACGCCAAACTGGCCCGCAAAAAGGTGATTCATCCGGCTACCGAAGACGGTGATGGTTGCACCAACTGTCATCAGCAACAGGATGAGACCCGCCATAAGTTTGCGCCGCTGCCTGATCCCATCGTCTCGCTATGTCTTGATTGCCACGATGACCCGGTCGCCAAGGCCCATAAACATCCGCCGGCGGCAGAGGGTGACTGCACCTATTGTCACGATCCGCATCAGAGCGATCAGGCCAAGCTGCTCACCGCCCCCATTGGTGATCTCTGTCTCCAATGCCATGATGCCGGCAACTACTCCGGCGAGGTGGAAAAGGGCCAGACCGTCCATGGCCCGGCCAGAAACGGCAAATGCGTTGTCTGCCACAATCCCCATTCGGCGAAGCGGGATAAACTGCTGCGCCAACCGGTTCCAAAGCTCTGTTGGAAATGCCACGACAAGCCCCAGAAAGATCCCAAAGGGGTCAAATTACGGCCGCTGAAACGCCTCTTTGAGGATGAGAGCGCCCATCTGCACCCGCCCTTTGCCGAGGGTGACTGCCTTGACTGTCATCAGCCCCACGCCTCCGATAATATCCGTCTGCTAGTGGCCAAATACCCGGCGGGATTCTACCAGAGTTACAGCGAGGATGCCTACGGTCTTTGTTTAAACTGCCATGACGCGGATAAATTCAATAAGGCCCGAACCCTGACGGCAACCAATTTCCGCAACGGTAATTTGAACCTCCACTACCGCCATGTCAATAAGAAGAAGGGCCGCAACTGCCTGGCCTGCCACGACCCGCACGGTTCGCGCCAGGCGCATATGATTGTGCCGGCCTTCCGCTTCGGTATCCGGGAGTTGACTATTAACTATGAAGCGACCGCGACAGGTGGAAGTTGCGCCCCGCCCTGCCATGTGAAGGCCTATTATGACCGCCTGCAGCCGGCAGATAACAGGTTTCGTACAACACCCCGTGTGGGTAAGGCTGCCACTGCCAAGGAGTTGCTTGCCCAACCGGGGGCGCATAAAAAAGAGATAAAAGTAAAAGACAAGGCAAAAGTAAAAGATAAATAGCGCCCTTAAACCCCAGAGGGTGTTTTGTTTGTCCATCAATTAAAGGAGCTTTGCAATGTTCAGAAGATTAATATTATTGGCCCTGGTGGTTACCCTCTCCGCTTGCGTCTCCACCGTTCCCAAAAAGATGAAACCCACCTTTTATCCTGCTCTGCCGCAGCGGCCGCGTCTGCAGTTTTTGACGACTATTAACTCGGAGGCGGATCTCGGTAATAAGCAGAGCTCCTTAAGTGTGATGCTGAACGGTAAAAAGGCTTCCAAGTCCCTGAGGCGTCCATTTGCCTTTGGCAGTGTCAAGGGCAAGATTTACGTCTGCGATACGGCCTACAAACACATTATTATTCTTGATTTAAAAAAGAAAAAGATGGGGTACATCAAAGAGGATAAAGAAAGTGCCCTGGCGTCACCCTTCGGCATCTATGTCTCTGACGACGGTTTTAAGTATGTGGCCGATGCCCTCCGCAAACAGATCATGGTGTTCGGCCCCGATGAAAAATTTGTTCGTTCCTATGGCGAAAAGGGCCAGTTGGAACGGCCTCTGGATGTCGCTGTCCATGGTAACCGCATCTACGTGGTTGACTATAAACGCTTTGCCATCGTTGTTATCGATAAAAAAAGTGGCAAAACCATACAGACTATCGGCGGCCCGGGCACTAACCCCGGCAGATTCGAGCGGCCGAGTAATATCTGTCTTGATAGTAAGGGTGATATTTTTGTTAATGATTCCTTTAATTTCCGCATCCAGGAATTTGATCCGCAGGGTAAATACCTCAGGAAATTCGGTTATGGCGGGACGACCTTGGGCGGCTTTGCCCGGCCAAAGGGGCTAGACGTATCTCCAGACGGGAAATTTCTCTATGTGGTTGACGCGGCCTTTGAAAATGTCCAGATTTTTCAGGTTAAAAGTACCGAGTTAGCGCTCTTCTTCGGCGGCTTTGGCAAGGCTCCGGGCAGTCTCTATCTGCCCGGCGGTATCTATATAGATAACAAGAATATCGAATATTTTAAAAAATATGCCGCCAAGGATTTCAAAATTAAATATCTGGTTATTGTCGGTAATATGCTTGGTATGAATAAATTGAGTGTTTATGGCTTTGGCGACTGGACGGGGAAACTGCCCAAAAAAAGCAGCAAGGTGCAAGGTGTTATTAAAGAGCTAAAGGCTAAATACGGCAAAAAAGATAGCAAATCTGATGCGGCGAAATGACCGTTTCAGGCTCTTACTGGGGCTGTTGTTGCTGTTGGCTATGGCTGGATGCAGCGGCAGAACCCGCTATAAGGTGTTGACTTTCTTCTTCACCGGGGTACCGCCTTACGGAACAAAGAAGGTTCGCGCTCCAGATGCTGAAGAGCGGGCTCAGAGCAGGCAGGCAAAAAAGGTTCAGGCAGAGCGTCAGCGTCTGGCGGCGATTAAAAAATTTACCGGCAAGTGGACCCATGGCCCCTTTGCCGCCAGGTTGTGCGAAGATTGCCACATTATGTCCACATTCGGCAGTTTCGGTAATGGTCATAGTCTCGCCTATCCGAAAAGCACAATCAGACCGGGGAAGTTTGTCATGCCAATTGCCAGGCTGTGTGTCTCCTGTCATATAAGTAAGAGTGCGGCTGTTGTGCAGGCGGCCGGTTTACGCCTGCATGGCCCGGTGGCGCATAATTGCACCTATTGTCATTCCCCCCACATGACAGGTGAACGCTATATGCTGAAGGCCAAGCCCGATAAACTATGCGTTCAGTGTCATGCGCCGGGGTTTATCTTTGATACTGCCCTGCATAACGGGAAAAGGAACTGTCTTAAATGTCATAATCCGCACCTGGGGCGTAACGCCAAAATACTGCGTGATGATTTTCAGGAAACTTTTTAACCGTAATGATGCATAGTTTGTCTAGTTTATCGCGTATGGGTAGGATTATCGGCCTTGCCGTGCTCGTCGTCATTCTTGGCGCCGGGCCAGTTATGGCAAGGGTGTTCTATGTTACGCGTCCACGGGTGCAAGCGGATTTGGCATACCGTTTCAAGCAGGATAAAAGCATCACCCCCACACGCCGGAAGGACAATAAAGAAAATCTTTATACTGAAAAAATGACTGCTGCTAGCAGGGGTTATATTTTCCGTCCGGCGATTTTTCTGTTTGATCTGACGCTAGCGCCTAGTTGGGGTCAAACCAGGGCGCGATCTAACCCGGGAGAAGCCGCCGCAAGCCGCTCTTTCTCCCTTGATTATGGCTTTGACGGCACCCTGTTGCGGAATATGCCCTATGTTCTCAACCTGCGCGCCAATCGTGGTTTCAGCAACAGCGTCAGCAGCCGGTCTCTGAACACAACTCAGAGCAGTAGCAGCTACGGCGCCGATCTTTCACACTATACGCGTACTAATAACTACAGACTCGACTACTTAACTAACAACAGAACCATGGAAGGCTTTTATCCGGAAACCACCAAGGACGCCAGTCTGAAATTTGACTTTAACCACATGAACCGGAGGCATTTCTGGAGTATCAATGCCTCTCATGACAAAAACAGCCGGTCAAGCCAGGGGCAGACCTCAAACTCGGCGGCTGACGCGCTCAGTTTGAGCGATAATCTGCAAATCACCGGAGACAGGCGGGTAAATTTGTCATCGTTGTTTACGGCGAATCGTACCGCTAGCCAGACCAATACCACGAATGTTAATGTGGCGGAATCACTTAATTGGCGGCATACTCCGGCCAAGCAAAGGTTACAGATAAGTAGCCATTATACGGCGGGTTACACCCTTAACCTGCATGATGGCACATCATCTGAGACAATGCCATTGGCGGCTAGCGTCAGCTTGTCTCATAAACTGTATGACAACCTGCTCAGCACCTTGGTTGGGAGTGGCTCATATGTACGTTTTACGGGTGGTAATGAAAAACGCTACGGGGCCAATCTGGCCTTCAACTATATCCGCAGTATTCCCTGGGGCAGCATTAATTTGGCGCTAGGGAGCAACTATCAGGTGGATGATAGAACTACGACATCCGGCCGTATTTATGTCTCTGATGAGCCTCTGGTTTTCGATAATACCGCTATTAACCTGTTGGTCAACAAAGGCATTGATTTGCCCTCTATCCATGTCTTTAATGCGGGAAAAACCATTGAGTATGATCGTGATTTTGATTATATCGTGACTCTGGCCGGCGGCTTTGTCAGAATTAACCGTATCATCGGTGGCCGTATTAAAAGCGGTGATCGGGCGTTGGTCAGCTATACCTATGACAGCGCGGCCTCCGTGAAGACGGCCGATATTGGCCGCAGTTTCGGCGCAGGGTTGTCATTATGGTCGGTTTTCAATATTCATTACAGTCTCAGCCTGACAAAGGCAGATGATCTCGGTGGAGAGGCCTCAACAACGCCACTCGCTGATGACAGCAACCAACAGGTTACCGCGAAGCTTGATTTTGGTTGGTCAACAACATCGTTTGACGCGGGGAAACAAAAACGTGTGAATGGTTATTCGAGCCGCCGTTGGCAAATAACCCAGAGCTTTTCCAAGCGGTTCTTAGCAAACCTCAGTCTGGCTGCATCGGGTACATACGGGAGATCAGTGACGTTGGACAGCGGGATTACCAGTCAGAACTACAGCCTGAATTTTTCCGGTGGTTGGCAGCCAAGCCCCTACAGTATGTGGCAGTTGGAGGCCTTTCAGACGGTTATGACCACAAATGATCCCCTGCGCACTGAAAGCTCCGGGGTCGATATGAGCTATGTTTACCTGTTTAGGCTTTGGAGTTTAGACCTGACCTACAGCTACGCCCTCGACAGGCAGCCACTGGTTGGCTCGGAGCATGTCTCGAATACTCTGAATTTAAAGTTGAGCAGGGCAATGCGTTGAAATTAAGAGTTCACTAGCACCTCATCTCTGTCCGTTTATGCCCTCTCACGTACAGGGAGTACCGGAGTCTGCGCTTACCTGACTCGAGGGCAGAAACGAACAGAGATAAGGCACTGGTAAACCCTTCCTTACATTTAGCGGGCAGTATCAATTTTGGTACCTATGGTGAACTATTTAAGAGGAGAACAGGCATGATAACCAGGTTTTTGCCCATGGCTGAATGGCCCAGGCTTATATTTGGTCCCGGAAAGCGGCTGATTTGTATATTGTTGGCGCTCACGTTCCTGCTTGCCGGCTGTTTTTCCACTGCGCCGGTGCCGCCGGTCAAAATACCAAGCGTATTTTGGCCCAAACCACCGGCAAGACCGCGCGTTGCCCTGGTTAATATTATCAGGCGGCCCGTGGATATGGGGATTCGCCTTGGCGGCTTGCAACAATTCTGGCGCAGTCTGTTCGGGGGCCGGCCGCGGGCCATTCAATATCCGCACGGCCTGGCTGTGGATAAGGCGGGCCGCCTCTATGTAGTTGACACAGGTTTGCACAAGTTGTGCGTCTTTGACGTGAAGGGGCAGAGCTATAAGGTGCTGCCCCAGAAGGGAAAGCCTTTGTTGAGCCCCATTGATGTGGCGATCGATAATCAACGCGGCCGGGTCTTTGTCAGTGACGCTGAAGATGGCGCTGTGCGTATTTTTACCTTGGCCGGCAAAGATGCGGGTAAAATAAAACGCGGGGTTCTTGGCCGGCCAACGGGGCTTGCGGTCAATGCGGTGAGTGATGAATTGTTGGTCATTGATTCGAAAAACGACAGCCTGTTGCGCTTTTCCCTGGCCGATCTGAAACTCCGGGGGGTAATCGGTCATAAGGGCGTGGCTGCCGGGTTGTTCAACGCCCCAACGGCGGTTACTGTCGCTCCGGACGGCTCGATTTATGTGGTTGACACTCTAAATGACCGGGTACAGGTTTTTACTCCTGCCGGTAAGTTTATCCGGATGTTCGGCGCCGTTGGCGATGCGCCGGGAAATTTTTCCCGCCCGAAAGGGGTTGCCGTTGACAACTACGGTAATGTCCATGTTGTTGATGCCCTGTTCGATAATATTCAGATATTCAATCAAAAGGGGCAGGTATTGCTGAGTTACGGGGGGGCGGGGCAAAAGCCCGGTCAATTATGGCTGCCATCCGGGATTACCATAGGTCCACATGGGCGGATTTATGTGGCGGACACCTATAACCACCGGATTCAGGTTTATAAAATTGTCAAACCCGAGGATAGGAGCCGCAATGATGAAAAATAGTTTACTGAGATATGGTCTCCTGGCGTTAACCGCCATGACTTTGACGGCGTTCAATCCGGTATCATCTCTGGCCACGGGTATCAGTGATACGGTGCATAATCTCTCTGCCGGCGGCCCTGGAACAGTCAAGGCGCTGCAGGAGGGGGAGCTGTGCATCTTTTGTCATACCCCGCACCATGGGCGTACCGATGCTAGCTATCTTTGGAACCGCAACGATTCCACGGCCAATTATACCACTTATCAGAGTTCAACGCTGAAGGCCGCTGTCGGCCAACCCACCGGGTCGTCAAAGTTATGCCTGAGCTGTCATGACGGCACAGTTGCTCTTGGTTTGCTTGGTTCCAGGCCAACGGAGATCCCCTTTGTCGGCGGCTTGCGTTTTATGCCGCCGGGGCCTGATCTGCTTGGCACTGATATTTCGGCATCGCATCCGGTTTCCCTGGTGTATAATACCGCGTTGGCAACAAGCAGCGGCAATTCTTTGGCTGATCCGGCAAACCTGCCTGCCAGAATCCATCTGGATAAAAATCAGGAGTTACAGTGCACCGCCTGTCACGACCCGCACGATGACAGCTATGGCAATTTTCTGGTGATGTCAAACAAAAATTCGGCGCTTTGTGTCTCCTGCCATACTCGGCCGGGATGGGCAACGGGCAGCCACGATATTTCTACTGCTGTTTGGAACGGTGTCGGGGCAGATCCCTGGCCCAACAGCACATACACTACGGTGGCGGCAAACGGCTGCCTCAACTGCCACAAAGTGCATCATGCCGGGATTGCGCCGCGGCTGCTTAAACGGTCTCCCGAGGAAGATAATTGTCTCGTCTGCCATGACGGTAATGTTGCCAAAACCAATATTGCTTCAGAGCTTATCAAAACATCCGGTCATAAAGTTCAGAATTTTTTTGGCATACATGATCCCGCTGAAGATTTTACCACCGGCACCGTTGCCAAGCACGTGGAATGTTTCGACTGTCACAACGGTCACCAGGCCAACGGCAAGGCCGGGGCGGTGCTTGGCGCCCCGCCGGTGGTTAGTGGGGCGAACGCCGGTGTCAGCGGTATTGATATTTCCGGGAATCCGGTCAAATACGCTACTTATACCTATGAAATTTGCTTTAAATGTCACAGCAAAACCCAGATGTTTGGCAGCTCTCCCTTGAACCGCCAAATAAATCAGCAGAATACCCGCCTCGAATTTAATCCCGCCAATCCCTCATTCCATCCTGTCGCGGGCCTTGGCGTCAATCAAGATGTTCCTAGCCTGATAAGCCCATTGACACCGCAAAGCCGCATTGATTGTATTAGCTGTCACAATAACAGCTCAGCGTCCGGCCCAAAGGGGCCGCACGGTTCAGATTATCCGTTCATCTTGACAGCTCAATATTCTACCGCTGATCTGACAACTGAGAGTGCTAATAGCTATGCCCTTTGCTATAAATGCCACAGCCGGGCAACCCTGCTAACTCCGCAAATGATGATGCATTACACAGACTTTCCTCACTACTTACACGTTGTAAGGCAAAAAGCCCCGTGCGGCGCCTGCCATGACCCGCACGGCATCAGTAATACCCAGGGGAATGCCGTTAATAACAGTCATTTGATTAATTTCAATATCGATATTGTCAGCCCCGATCCCCAGGGCCGTCTCTATTACGAACGTTTGGGTGCCTTTAAGGGGCGCTGTTTCCTTAAATGTCATGGACAAGTTCACAATGGATTTACTTATTAAGGCAGAATTTTCAGTGGACACCACTTAATTAATCTCGGAAAATAGAAATTTGGGGGAATGATGAACATGAAAAGAAACGTCGGCCTGCTTACTTTGTTGCTGCTAGTTACAGTGGTTTTGGTTCCTGCGGCATTTGCCGAAACGTTCGGCGTTGAAAAAACCATGCAAAGGCCGGCGGATTACGGCAATGTTATTTTAAATAATTTCTCCGGGCGTAGTGGTATCGCGCCAGTGGTCTTTAAGCACTGGCTACATCGGGATAAATTTACCTGTCGCCTCTGCCATGTGGATCTGGGCTTTGCCATGAAGGTTGGAGCGACCAGGATCAAAGAGGAGGACATCCGCAGCGGCCTTTATTGCGGCGCCTGTCATAACGGTAAAATTGCCTTTTCCGGCACCAAGGATATTCATGGCAAAGCTCAGGATAATTGTGACCGCTGTCACTCTTACGGCAAACATGTAAAGTTCGATAAAACTTTTGCCCAGGTCACCAAAGGTTTTCCGCGCGCCCGTTTTGGCAACAAGGTTGACTGGTTAAAGGCTGAAGATTTAGGTTTGATTCACTTGCAGGATCAAATCCCCGGCCTGACGATTAAACGCAAACCCCTGAAAAGCCCCAAGAATATGGTGCTACACGCTAAGGTTAAGTCCATGCCCTCCATCATCTTTTCCCATAAAAAACACGCTGTATGGAATGGCTGCGCCATGTGTCATCCATATCTTTTCGGCATCAAAAAAGGGGCTAGCACCTATTCAATGCAGGATATTTTTAACGGTAAATATTGCGGCGCCTGCCACGGCAAGGTGTCTTTTCCTTTGTTGGACTGCCGTTTATGCCATACCAAGGATATGTATTAGATGTCTGGCCAATGTCGAAAAATATTTTTATGCGGTCTCATTGTGATGTTGGCAGGCCTTATTTTCAGCAGTTCTGCCTTGGCGGTGAACCCCTGGAAATTTCCGCCTTTGCCGCCGCCCTGGGAGTATGGCAATGTGCTTATCAATCGGATATCGACAAAAGATGGCGTAAAACCCGTTGGCTTTTCCCACTGGTCTCACCGCCTGCATTATACCTGCCGGGTCTGCCATTCGGAACTTGGCTTTAATATGGTGGCCAATACCACGAAGATTACCGAAGAAAAAAATCTCAAGGGTCAGTATTGTGGCGCCTGTCATAACGGCAAAATTGCCTTTGCCTCCGCCCCCTTGACCTGTGCCAGATGCCACAGCGGGACAATTTCTACAGGCAAAACAGCTATGACGGCGCTGCGATGCCTGCCAAAGACCAAGTACGGCAATAAAATAGACTGGTCCTATGCTCTATATGTGGGGCTTATTCACCCCAAGTCTAGCCTGACAAAGGATTATAAGCCGGTAACCTACAACAAAAAAATAACCATTGAGTCGGCCTGGGCGGGAACACCGCCGGCAATTTTCCCGCACGATGTGCATAATGACTGGCTTGACTGCTCTAGCTGTCACCCGGACATCTTCAGTATTAAAAAAAATGCCACCAAACATTTTGCGATGAAATACATCCTGAAAGGAAAATTTTGTGGTTATTGTCATTTAAAAGTTGCATTCCCGCTTGATGACTGTAAGCGTTGTCATCCAAAGATGAAGGGATAGTGCGGTGGAAATTTATTTGAGTTTTATAATGGAAATAGTTTACTTATAACCATGACAATTACAACAGGAGCTTCTTATGATTCGTAGAAAGATTTTTTTGGCCGTGTTTTTTCTCTGCTTTTTGCTGCCGGCATTGGCGTTGGCAGCAAAAAAAGAGATCCACTCCGGCACGGTGGTCACTGTGGAGAAGGCCGGGAATTATTCAATTATTCAGCTTCAGGAGGCGGGTAAGAAAATTTGGTTGGCAGCAGGAGCGTTTGGCGCCGCAGTCGGTGATAAGATTGAATATGCCGGTGGGGTGCCAATGAGCGACTTTTACTCCAAGTCGCTCAAGCGTAAGTTCCATAAGATCATCTTTATAACCAATATCCGCAAGGCTAAGGTTGCCAGGATTATTCCGGGCGCCAAAATGCCCCGTGATAAATATCACCAAAATATGGCAAAATCCGCGCCAGTTGTAGCGGCCCCGGTCCAGGGGGAGATAAAAATAACGAAAAATGAGATGAGCATTGCTGATCTTTTCAAAAAGCGTCTGGAACTGGCCGGCAAACTTGTGAGTGTCCGGGGCAAGATTTTAAAATTCAGTAAAAATATTTTAGGCAGAACCTGGGTTACCCTGGCCGATGGAACTGGCAAGGCCCCGGATAACAAGCTGTTGGTTACCACCCAACAGGAAGTTGCCCTGGGCAAAACGGTCTCATTTACCGGAAAGGTAAAGGCAAACGTCAATCTGGGAGCCGGCTACAAGTATAAGGTTGTGCTTGAGGAGGCAGTATTCAGCAAGTAATTGGCGTATAATCAGGGCGGTGGCTGTAAAATTTTTCGTTCAGGAAAAGGAAGATGATATGAGTGATAAAAAATCGAAAGACCAGGGGCCGATTATCCCGAATTCCTTCTTTGCCAGAATCAATATATCACTAACCGCTTTTTTTGTGGTGATCGCGCTTGTCTGGCAGGTTAGCCTTTATTTTTATACGAGGACATTTCTGGAGTTTCATTACAGCGCTATCTTGCTTAAACTGGCCAGGATGGAGGATAATATATTTCTCAAATCGCTAGTTCTCAGCAGTGTCTTCTTTATAGTTCCCTGCCTCCTGGTGGCTGTTTTTCTGGTGTATTATTCGCATCGTATTGCCGGCCCTATGTACCATATTAAACTTTATCTGCAAAAGATTGCCGGCGGATCTGCCGGCGGGGACATTAAGCTGCGGCAAAAAGATATGTTGCATCCCCTGGCCGAGGCCGTTAACGCCCTGCAGCAAAGGGAAAGAGATGATTTAGCCGAGTTACATACAAATCTTACTGAAATGGCGGGAATACTGAATGATACGCTGACGGCTAGCGATGCCGGACAGCCAGTTAATCATCTACTGGAGGAGGTCGGTATGGTGCATACTAAAAATACAGATCTGCTGGAGGCGGTGCAGCTATGAGCCGCCGGATTGTTATATTTTCTCTGTTAACTCTGGCTGTTTCGGCTGCGGCTCTGGTGCTTTCATCACAAAAGCCCCATCAGTTCAGTGCCGATCAATGTCTGATATGTCATACCGATGCCAAGGGCGGGGATGATGATCTGCGGAGCGATATTACCGAAGCCTGCGCGACCTGTCATCCGACCCTGCGTAACTACCAGGCGCACCCGACGGATATTATTCCGCGCATACCAATACCCGCTGATATGTTGCTGATTAACGGGCGTCTTACCTGTATCACCTGCCATGATGTGCATGATAAGTCGGAGCATCACCGTAATTTTTTACGCCGGGGTGTCTCCGGCAAGCCGTTTTGTCTGATCTGCCACGATGTCGATGCCGAGGGCCATCTTTTTATCGGCACAACGCATAATGGCAATTATAAGGTTTCTGATCCGACTTCCCAAATTGATTCAACCACGCTTCTCTGCCTTGAGTGCCATTCAGACCGCATCGATGCCCTGGACAAGGGCCTGGGAGCTGGAACCTGGAGTCATTCCGATGGCAGAAGTGAACATCCAGTCGGTGTTTCCTATGAAGAGGCCTACCGTAAACATCCCAGGGCGTATGTGCCGCCGGGAATGCTTAATAAGGGGCTTGAATTGTACGATGGCAAAATCGGTTGTGGAACCTGCCATAATCCCTATACGGGTAAAAAAAATATGTTGACGGTGGGTAATAAGCACAGCACCTTATGTTTTGCCTGCCATATAACCTGAGGATAATACTGCGATGGCTAAATTTACCAGAAAACAATATATTGTTGACAAAGGAGTCTTCCAGACCAGGTTTTTGCTGCCTTTTGTGGTGTCGTGGTTTGTTGCGGTATCAATAAATGTCTGGCTCTTTAATCTCCTGGTTAAAAGGGAAATTAATAATATTATATGGCATGCCCATATCACGGTTGACACGACAGACCAGATCATTGGCAGGGCCTTTGGCCTGACAATCGCAGTCACGTTTGTGCTTATTCTTGTTCTGCTTAATCTGTCCTGCTTTTTGGTCAAAAAGAAAAGTAATGGTGTGGTTCTGCGGATGGTGAAGGATTTGCGGGCTGTGGCCGGGGGAAATTTTTCCCGCCGCATCTGGCTACGGAAAAAGGACTCATTTCGGGATGTGGCGGCGCGTCTGAATGATTATCTGGACGACAAGGCGGCCAGATACGCGCGTCTGAAAAAATCAGCCCGCCGCATCAGTGATGACCTGCATAAAGTCCAGATCGCGGCGGCCAAGGGGAA
>JAADIV010000012.1 GCA_013151175.1 Deltaproteobacteria bacterium
CCGCCAGTCTTAATCCCAAGCCCCTCAAGCAATAGCAGTTCACGCTGCACGGCATGGATATTCATATCCACCGGTGGCAGCCGCTCATTCAAAAACAGATGACTGCATTCCGAGTGTTCCATGCCCCTGCCGAAACCCGCCTTACGTTTGGCCCGACAGAGGGCGATGAGGACGCTGCTTTTCAACAGGCCCTGAAAGTCGATTAGCAGATCATAACGGCTGTCCCTGATTTCCCGTAAAAATCGGCATATTTCGCCGATTACCCGCCATTGCCCTCTCTTTAAATCTCGGATCCAGCTCTTTCTTTTGGAGACAAGAATACGGTCGAGAGCGGGATGGCCGCGAATAATATCCGCTGCTTCCTCTTCAATTAACCAGGTAATATGGGCCTTGGGGAACTTTCTGCGCAGGGCGTTCAGGCTCGGCAGGGTATGGGTAACATCGCCAATGGCACTGGTTTTAACGATTAGGATACGCACAGGGAGACAGTCTCCATCTCATACCCCAGGGAACCAGGTCTAAGCGGCCTGACTACTGGGATAATTGTTTTCACCGGCCAGACGGGTTTCCTGCATAGCCAGGTAATCGTCAAAGTCCATCATCACATCTACGATGCCAGTTGGAGTGATTTCTATAATCCTGTTGGCGATGGTGGATACAAACTGGTGGTCGTGGGAGGTAAACAGCGCGACATCCGCGAAGGAAATCAGGGCATTATTCAGGGAGGTTATCGACTCAAGATCCAGGTGGTTGGTGGGTTCATCCAGCATGAGGACGTTAGCGCCGGCGAGCATCATCCGGGAGAGCATACAGCGCACCCGTTCGCCGCCGGAAAGGACAGATGTCTTCTTCAGGGCTTCCTCGCCTGAAAAAAGCATCTTACCCAAAAATCCCCTGAAAAAGCTTTCATGCTCTTGGGGAGAGGCAAATTGGCGTAGCCAGCCGACAAGATCAAGCTCATCATTACTGAAATAAGCGTTATTTTCTTTGGGGAAATAGGAGTGATTGATGGTTACTCCCCAGCGGAAACTGCCCTTGTCCGGTTCCATCTCCCCGGCCAGAATCTGGAACAGGGTGGTTTTGGCAAGACTGTTAGGTCCGACCAGGGCGATTTTATCCCCCTTATTGACCGTGAGGGTGAGATCCTTAAACATGGGGATACCCTCAATCTCTTTGCTGAGGCCGTTGATCTCTAAAATGACATCGCCACAGGGGCGCTCCGGGTTAAAAACGATGTAGGGATATTTCCGGGATGAAATCGGCATATCCTCAAGGGTGAGTTTCTCAAGCAGTTTCTTTCTTGAGGTGGCCTGCTTGGCCTTTGAGGCGTTGGAACTGAAGCGCCGGATGAATTCCTTAAGTTCCTCGGCCTTGGCCTTGGATTTTTTGTTTGCGGTTTCCTTCTGGTGGAAACGGAGCTGACTGGCCTCAAGCCAGAATTCATAGTTGCCGGCATAGACCTGGATTTTACCATAATCTATATCCGCCACATGCGTGCAGACCTGGTTCAGGAAATGGCGGTCATGGGAGACGATAATCACAGTGTTTTGGAAGCGGGAGAGAAAATACTCCAACCAGGAAATGGTCTTTATGTCCAACTGGTTGGTAGGCTCGTCCAAAAGGAGAATATCCGGGTTGCCGAACAGGGCCTGAGCAAGCAGCACCCTAACCTTATCACTGCCGTCAAGATCCTTCATTCTGCTTTGGCGCATATCTTCCGGGATGCCTAAGCCATTTAACAGTACGGCGGCTTCGGCCTCTGACTCATAGCCGTTCATTTCCCCAAATTTTGCTTCAAGCTCTCCCGAACGGATACCGTCTTCCTCGGTAAAATCAGTTTTGGCGTAGAGTTTTTCACGTTCGGCCATTATTTTGTAGAGTTTCTTGTGACCCATGATTACGGTATTGAATACCGTATAGTCATCAAAGGCAAATTGATCCTGGCTCAATATGGCGATACGCTGGCCGGGGCCTTTGCTGATTGTGCCCCGATCCGGTTCAACCTGACCGGTGAGAATCTTCAGAAAGGTTGACTTACCGGCGCCATTCGCTCCAATCAGGCCGTAGCAATTGCCGGGGACGAATTTGATATTAACGTCCTTGAATATGATTCTCTTGCCATAGGCGAGAGCGATATTAGAAGCGGTTATCATGGTGGTGTCCTTAAGAGAGATGCGGATAAGTTGAGCGGTACGACAACGATCGTATGCGAATATAGGTTCCGATGAACGACGTTTAATACCCGATTAATGCTTATTTGGCAACGGAATAAAGCCCTTGAATCCTACGCGGGCAGCTCAGGCGAGGGTGGGAGATTGCGATGCACTACACCCTAAATCGACAAACTCACTAAAATTGACAATTAAAATCAATGGTGATATTTTCACACTAATAGGGTAAGCCCGTATAGTTTTATTATCGGCGTGATATTTGCCAGTCATAAAGGGGTAAATCGGGTAAATCAAGGGGTAAGAATATGCAGCAGATACTAAGCGCTCAGGCCGGGGAGGGTATGGTTTTGGCCAAGGATGTAATGATCTCTGAAGACCGGGTTCTATGCGGGAAGGGAACTGTCTTGACCACCGCTCTGATAGATAGGCTAGCTAAAATGGACATTATGCACATAACTGTCGAAGGGCATCCGGTAGAGATCAGCGGGGAAAAGTCTCTCAAAGAGGAACTGCGTGATATTGAGTCCCGATTCTCCCAGGTTACCCAGGTGCCGCCCCTGATGTTTATTAAAAAGATACTCAGGCAAAAGATGATGAGTTCCCGGGGAAAATAATGGAAGACGAAAAAAGACAAACATTCAAGAACGCCCTGCGCAATACCAAGAACCTGCCTACTCTGCCCGGTATCATCAACAAGTTGACCAGAATGGCTGACAACCCGGATACCACCACCGAGCAGATAGGCAAGGTTATCAGTAAAGACCATATTCTGGCCGCTAAATTGTTGAAGTTGGTTAATTCCGCCTTTTACGGCTTTCCCCAGAGAATTAGTTCTTTAAGCGGTGCGATTATTTTATTGGGTTTCAATGTTGTTAAGAGCCTGATTATCTCGGCCTCAATTTTTGAGTTTATGGAGGATCAGGATATTGAGCTGTGGGAACATTCACTGGCCTGCGCGGTGGCCTGTAGTGTTATCGCCAAGCGTCTTGGGGCTGATGAACCGGAAGAGATCAGTACGGCCGGCTTAATTCACGACATCGGCAAGGTTGCCATTAAGATGGAACTCACGGCAGAGTATAAAAAAATCAATAACATGATGCAGGAAAAGCATATCCCCATGCGTCTGGCCGAGATGGAAATCCTGGGATTGGATCACGCTGAAGCCGGCGGCTGGCTGACTAAAAGCTGGAATCTGCCCCATAAACTGGTCGAACTTGTTGCCTGCCATCACGATCCCCGTAAGGCCAAAACCGAACAGCTTAACAGCTCGATTATTCATTTTGCGGATTTATTGGTTCGCGGTATGGGCTATGGTCATGCCGGTGATGATAAGGTGCCGATGCTCAGTAAACGGGCCTGGCAGTTACTTGATTTCAGTCCGGAGGATATTCGCGGGATAATTGATGAGGTCGAGGACAATCTCTGGGACGTTAAGGGATTCAGCCTGGAAATTAAGAGCGATAGTGATGGTGAAATGGAGCCTGAAGGGTAATGCCCCGTATTTTAGTCGCAGGAGATGATATTCTTGAACATCCGGAAGGTAAGATAGTCCTGGAGGCCAGGGGTTATCAGGTTATCGAGCGTTCTGAGCTTCAGGCGGCCATGGCGCTATTTCTGGATGATCCGCCGGATATTCTGCTGTTGGCCAAAGGCTTTGACGGCGTTGGTGATCTGGCTATTATCCCGGTGGTTAAGGCCTGTCTGCAAAAGACAAATATTCCGATTTTATTGGTGGTGAGTGAGGATGATCTGGCGGCGGGACTTGATTGGGACGCTTTGCCGGTGGACGACTTCATCCGCAGGCCGGTATCCATAGAAGATCTTCTGATTCGGGTGCAATTGGCTGAGGTGCGGATGCAGCGCGTTTTTGACAATAATCCCTTGAGCCGATTGCCGGGTAATACCTCTATTCTTAAGGCCATTCAACGTGCTATTGATGATGAAGAGCCAATGGCGGTGTGCTATCTTGACATCGACAATTTTAAACCTTATAACGACCATTACGGCTTTTCGCGTGGTGATGAAGTGATCCTTGTTGTTGCCCGCGTCCTGGTGAATGTGTTGGATGAGATGGCTCGGACTCATAGTTTTGCCGGCCATGTGGGCGGCGATGATTTTGTTTTTATTGTGCCTGAGGATGTGGCTGAGGCTGTCTGCCAGAAGGCTCTGGCTAATTTTGAAGAGGTCCGGAACGCCTTTATCGAGGCAGAGGATGTGAAACGGGGCGGCTTTGTCGAGAAAAACCGGCAGGGGGCGGAGACCCATTTTGGCCTGTTGAGTGTCTCCATAGCGGTGATCTTAACCGGGCATAGCCGCTTTCAGCATTTTGGCGAGGTGGCGGCTGCGGCCTCGCAAATCAAGCATAAGGTCAAGGAGATGGAAGGTAATAATTACTTGATCGATCAGCGGCAGGGGTATTCTCCCAGCTAAAATGTCCTACCCAGCAACCAACTAAATAAAAAACATGATCGGTATTTTTGATTCAGGTGTCGGCGGTATGACTGTGGCCCACGCCATTGAACAGGCCTGTCCCGGCCAGAAGTTTATCTATTTTGGCGATTTGGCCCGCGCACCTTACGGCTCCAAAAGCCCGGAGACCATTCGGCGCTACGCCCGGAATAATATTGAGTTTCTACTTGCCAGGGGCGCAAAATTAATTATTATCGCCTGTAATTCGGCGGCCAGTGTCGCGGCGGCGGAGATGCGGCAGGAGTTTGATCTGCCAATTTTTGATGTTATTGGCCCGGCTGTCGCCAGGGTTGGCCGGATAGCAGCCGGTTTGGGCGGATATTGGCGGACAGGGGTTATCGGCACCAGAGCGACAATTAAAAGTAACATTTACGCGCGGGAAATACAGGCGTTGAATCCTGCCGTTACGGTATATTCCCAGGCCTGCCCGCTGCTTGTTTCCCTGGTTGAGGAGGGCTGGCTCAATCATCGTGAAACCAAAATGATTTTACGCCGCTATTTACGGCCTCTGCGGATCAAACAGGTTAATGCCCTGGTTTTGGGATGCACTCATTATCCCCTGTTGAAACCACTTATCCAGGCCCGGATTGGCAAACGGGTAAAGATTATAGACTCCTCGGTGGAGGTGGCGTCTGTCCTGCAGAGGTATCTCGCTAGACAGCCGGCAGGTACATATGGGGAATCCGGCCGGGATAGTGAATTTTATGTCTCGGATATAACGACCGCAGCCAGGGCCACTGCTCGCCGGATTTTTGGCCGGCCAATTGATTTAATTAAGGTCTAAGAGCCACTGGAATAAGCAAAATGAAAAAAATTACCATATCATTATTGTGCTTTCTTCTGTTCGGTGCGCCTGCCTGGGCCAGCAAGCCCAACCCCCGTGAAATTGCCGGCCATCTCCAAAAAATTTATCAACAGACCAGGACGATGGCGGCTGATTTCACTCAGGTTGCCGCTAGTATCAGCGGCCGTCATAAGAGATATGGTTCCGGTTATTTAAGGTTGCTGAAACCTGGCCGGATGCGTTGGGATTATACGAAGCCCGGTCAGCAGGTCATGGTCTGTGACGGCAAGACCATCTCCTTGTATTTTGCTAGCCAGAAACAAATGATAGTGACTTCGGCCAAACAGTATCTGGAGTCGGATGTGATCTACGCATTTTTTGCCGGTACCGGTGATATTCTTCGCGATTTCGAGGTGCGTAAGCCGGATCGTGCCGATCTCGACAAAATGGCCGGAGACTATCAGATAAAAATTATTCCCCGGCACAGTCATCCCCAGATTGACTATATAAATGTCTGGGTTGACGCCAAAACTTTTTTGTTAAAAAGAGTCAAGGTAACGGATAAATTCGGTTCGCAAACGGATATAAGTTTCAGTAATATTCGGCGAAATATTAAACTGGATAGCGCCATTTTTCATTTTACGCCGCCAGCGGGTACCGAAATTATCAAACAATAGGTCGATAACAGGAAACAGGACAATATGAGAGTCGCAATTATTTCAGATAGCCACGACCAGGTTATGAATTTACGGGCTGCCGTTACCTATTGTAACGCCTACGGGGTCAGCATCGTAATTCACTGCGGGGACTTGATTTCTCCTTTTATGCTGAAGGAGCTAGCCGAATTTGGCGGGGCGGTACATCTGGTGTATGGCAATAATGTTGGGGATCAGCATCTTATTTCGCAGGCTTGCGGCACCAAGTTCCCCGCCATCACTCAACATGGTGTTTTAGGAGCCGTTGAAGCCGGCGGTTTGACTTTTGCCTTTACCCACTATCCGGAAATGGCCAGAGGGATTGCCAGCCAGGGCCGTTTCGATGTGGTATGCTGCGGCCATAATCATCGTTATGGCGTGGAGCGTGTTGGCGCGGCCATCTTGATTAATCCTGGTGAAATGTTGGGGGCCGAGGACCAACCGGGTTTTTGTATTCTGGAAACCGCCTCCCGTAAAGTCGAGCGGGTTGAAGTCGGCACACGTATGTGTGAGTGCTGAGGATATCAGGATTCAGAGGACAGGAAAGCCACTACTCACCCCATGATCGCCATAATATCAATAAACACAAGTCCTGTAACTGCTTACAGGGTGCCGGAGGTTTTTGTATGACTGAAGAACAGAGTTTTGCCGCGCTGCTAGATGCGAACTACGAAGAGCCGGTTGATCTTGCGCCCGGTCAGAAGGTTGATGCTGTAGTTGTCCGCGTGGGACGTGATCGGGTATTTGTTGACCTGGGTGGTAAAAGTGAAGGAATTTTGCCGCTAGCCGAGGTGACTGACCCGGAGGGCCGGATCACGGTCAACGAGGGCGACAACCTTGGGGTATATTTCTTAGCGGCAGAGTATGGCGAGATGCGGTGCACTACCATGTTGGGCAAGGGATCGGCGAGCCAGAGCCTTTTGGAAGAGGCGTCCAGGAGCGGTATTCCGGTGGAGGGTGTGATCGATGCGGAGATCAAGGGCGGCTTTGCCATAAAATTGGCGGGTTCCACCATGGCCTTCTGCCCATTTTCGCAGATTGGACTGGTACGAGTCGAAAGTGATGAGATCGTTGGCCGGGCGCTCGATTTCAGGATTATGGAATATGGCGAGAATGGCCGTAATATTATTGTTTCTCATCGGCAGTTGGTGGAGGAGGAACGCCGCCGCCAACGGGCCAAATTGCAGGAGACCCTCAGCGAGGGTGCAACGGTCAACGGTGTTGTTTCCGCCATTCGTGATTTTGGCGCCTTTGTGGATATTGGCGGTCTGGACGGCCTCTTGCCCATCTCAGAAATATGTTGGGGGCATGTGGAGGACATCCATGAACGTCTGCGCGTGGGGCAGAAGGTTGAGGTCATGATTATGAAGTTGGATTGGCAGGCGGAGCGTTTTTCATTCAGCCTGAAAAATGCCACGCCTGACCCTTGGAATAATGCCCCGGTCAATTATCCGGAAGGCAGCACACATAAGGGACGCGTGGCTCGTTTAACTAATTTTGGCGCCTTTATTACCATGGAGGAGGGGGTTGATGGCCTGGCTCATATCTCTAAACTAGGTGGTGGTCGGAGGATTAATCATCCGCGCGAAGTTTTGGAAAACGGCCAAGAGGTTGAGGTCAAAATTGAGTCGGTAAATCTGGAAGACAGGCGGATATCATTGGTCCTGCTCAATAGTGATGGCAGTTCCGGTGCTGAAACTGACGATGATGGCCAGGCCGCCCTTAAAGAATTCAGGCAGAAAAAGGATAGGCGGAAACCCGGTTCAATGGGTACTCTTGGGGATCTGTTGGCGGCCAAATTAAGAGGATAGCGCTTTTTTGGCAGCCATAGTGCTAATGGTTGAAGGCGCGATTAAAGCCAACAATATTCCCTACCCCTGCCAGATTGAAGAGAATGGTAAAACGGTAATCTTCATTGGTCGCGGTGTTGGCGAATATCTCCATAGACCAACAAGCCGGCTTATACAATATACGCAGCGAGGCCTCAGAGGTTTCATCTGCGGCTAGTGAATGATCAAAGATCACTTGAGTTTGCAGGGCAGCGGTTATTTTTTTGGTCGCATTGATATTCACTTGATTAATGGCCTGGGAGGGATAATAGCGATACGCCAAACCAAGGCTGTTGCCATTGGCGTTGACATAAGATGAGGTCAGTTCATAATTTAAGATACCTCGGCCATAGACATTCCAATTAGTCTTATAGATAATACTCAAAGGGGAGATTGGATAGGCTCCCGCCTCTATATAAATATCTGAAAACGGTCGGCGGTGATCGCCGGGGCCGGTCAAGCCGCGCTGTGCCTCCCGGATATCATAGGATTGACTGACCTTGGTATAGGCCAATCTCCGGCCCCCGCCCAGGCCGGAGAGATCAAAGTCGTTATCAATACCATATGCGATGGTGTTTTTAGCGGCAACGCTATCTGTGCTGTCCATTTTAGGGAGGTAGTCCTGCCGCTTATACGGCACATAGGTATAACTTACATTCGGCCTAATTATATGGCGTAAATTCCCCCGGTTGTCGGCTAGCTTAAAGTCCCGCATAAAGATTGTCGAAGTGGCAAGGTTAAAATCGTAGAGATAACGGTTCAGGATACCGCTACCGTAATCTGCCGGGATGGCACTGTTATCGCTGACATGGTAAAGAGTTTCCCGCACGCCGATGGTGGCTGTAGTTTCCAGATACGGGCTTATACGGAGCGGTGCTGTAAGCTGCGGATGCAGGTCAAGGCGTTGACCGCCAACACCGGCCTTACGCCAATAGTCAACAAATTCAGAGTTCCAGATAAGATCGGTATTTTCGGCAAAGGCCCGCAGGCCGCTGGAATCAAGCTCAGACGGCAATATCGCCCGGCTGCCGGCAAAGGTCAAACGGGGCAGAGCCCATAAATCCTGGGTTGACGGTTTGGCCGTTAGATCATCAACTGTCCGGAGTTCGCCGTTGACGCTCATATTGGCCCATGATCTCAATATCTGGGCCGTATTGGCACGGACATAGGTGGTTTCCGAGGCAAAACCACGATTAAATTGCTGTCTGAACATCTTATCGCTCTTGATGAAACCTAGCATACCGCTATTGTATTCCTCCAGGTAATCGCGATCGGAAACCAGATCAAGATCAAGCTTTCCCTGCCACTGACCAAAGTCCTGATCCATCTTACCTCGTAGCCAATAACGTTGCCGCCGTGTTTGGAGAATACCGTCTGATTTAAAATTATCAGCAGGCGTGTCCTTATGGTGGTCATTCAGATAGCTCAGGGCAAACATCCCGTGTGAGTTTTTATCCCGGACGTACCGGTATTCGGCACCTGCCATGATTCCCCGCCTTGTATAGCCGCCGCCATAGAAGGTAAGATCCTGGCTAGGGGACAGGTTAATAAACAGAGGTAGCAGAATGCCGGTGCCATCGCGGCCGCCCTGGGAAAATTCAGGCATCAGCAGGCCTGTTTTCCGGTGCTGGTTGGTGGAAAAGGCGAAATAAGGCGAGTACATTACCGGCATATTCTTCACCCGCAGAGTGGCATTGATAAAATGAGCAAACCCCTCTTGGGTAATGGTGGCCCTGCTCCAGGCAAAACTCCAGGGCGGCGCCTTGCCTGCCTGGGGATCACATTTGCTGACCCAACCGTCTACCAGGTTGTAGGTCAACTCCCCGGTCTTTTTCACCTTCTCACCGGCCATATATATATGACGATTGGGGAAAAAGAGGGTGGCATGATGAAGAACGCCCGTGTGATGATCGAGATCAAGGCGGGCTGCATTGGTGGTGATATGTTCCTCGCTGGAATCAAGCACGGCGTGACCACGTACCGTAACTATATTCCCCGGTTCAAGACGCAGCCAATCGCCGGTGATAGTCAGTGGCGACAGCGGCGCGGCAGGGACGGAGCCGGTTCCTGCTGACGGCGGGCTCGGTTTTACGCCGCTAATGGTGCCGTTCTTTCTGGTCATCACTACTCGGCCTTCCGCTACCAGACATTCGGGATTTTTAAAATGGAGAATACGGTCAGCGGTAATCTGCCAGGGGCCGAAGCTAGCAGCGGCAGTCCGGCTGCCGCAGAGGACAATGGCCATTACGAGGCCGGCATATAAAAGCTTATATCCTGGATATTGAGAGCGGGCCTCAGGCATATCGGCAGATTCCTATTCCTTTAACATAGCACCGGTACTGCCGGAGGTTACCATTTTGGCGTAACGCGCCAAATAGCCCTTGGTAATTTTGGGTGGCGGCGCCTGCCACTGGGCGGCGCGGCGGGCCAGTTCTTCATCACTGACCTCCACATTAAGGGAGTGTTCTGGGATATTTATCTGTACCATATCGCCATCCCGTAACAGGGCAATGGGGCCGCCCAGGGCGGCTTCCGGGGAGATATGGCCGACACAGGCCCCCTGGGTACCGCCGGAAAACCGGCCATCGGTGAGCAATGCCACTGACTCTCCCAGGCCCATACCGATAATTGCCGCAGTTGGCGACAGCATCTCCGGCATACCGGGGCCGCCTTTGGGGCCGAGATAACGCAGCACCACCACATCGCCGGGATTAATTGCCCCGCCAAGAATTGCTTCCTGGGCCTCTTCCTCCGAGTCATACACCCGGGCGGGGCCGTTATGTACCAGCATTGCCGGGCTTACCGCCGATTGTTTTACGGCCGAGCCGTCCGGGGCCAGATTACCGGTGAGAATGGCAATGCCGCCAATCTTATGGTACGGGTCATCCACCGATTTAATCACATTACCGGCCCGCGCTCTGGCCTTTTTAAGATTTTCACCTACGGTCTCACCGGTAGAGGTCATCACATTCAGGTCGATGGTGTCCTTAATCCTGCTAAGCTCCGCCATGACCGTCGGCACACCGCCGGCGTCATTTAATTGTTGCATACTATAGACACCGCCGGGGATCATACTGCATATATGCGGCACCCTGCCGCTCACTTCGTTAAAGGTACTGAGAGGCAAATCGACACCGGCCTCTTTGGCAATGGCCGGGATATGCAATACGGTGTTTGTCGAACAGCCCAGGGCCATATCAACCGCCATGGCATTCTCAAAGGCCTTACGGGTAGCAATATCACGCGGCCGGATATTTTGTTCCAGAAGATTCATGACCGCCATTCCGGCGTGCTTGGCCAGTCTGATCCGGGCCGCGTCCACCGCCGGAATTGTGCCGTTGCCCGGCAGTCCCAGGCCCAGAGCCTCGGTGAGGCAATTCATGGAGTTAGCGGTAAACAAACCGGCACATGAGCCGCAGCCAGGGCAGGCCGCGTCCTCAAGCTCTGCCAAATCCGCTTCGCTCATCTCCCCGGACTTAACCTTGCCAATCCCCTCAAACACCGTTACCAGATGCGTATCCTGGCCGTGGAAACGACCGGTGAGCATAGGGCCGCCGCTGACCATCAAGGCGGGAATATTCAAGCGCAGCATGGCCATCAACATACCAGGGACAATTTTATCACAATTGGGAATCATAATCATGGCGTCAAAGGGATGCGCCATACCCATAATCTCAACGGAATCGGCAATAATTTCACGACTGGCCAGGGAATATTTCATTCCCGTGTGTCCCATGGCAACACCATCACAAACACCAATGGTGCCAAAGGATATTGGCGTACCACCGGCCATGCGGACGCCGGTTTTTACCGCCTCCAGAATCTTATCCAGGTTAATATGGCCGGGAATAATCTCATTTTGAGCATGACCAATGCCGATTAACGGTCGGGAAAGTTCCTCATTGGTATAGCCCATTGCCTTCATCAACGACCGGTGCGGCGCTCGTTCCAGCCCCTTTGTTATCGCGTCACTTCGCATAGTTATCCTCGTTTTATAAATTCTTTGACTTAAATTCTGGCCAATCCCGTATTATATAACCCCTCGAACCCCTCGAATCTACGCGTCATCCCCAACACTGTCAAGGTCAAAATCTTGACATTAGCCCCGAACAATGGTATTCATACTCACACTCATCTTTCGAAATTATATTAATATAACTAGCCTCTTGCAAGGAGTCGTCATCCCTGAGTGCTTTTATCGGGGGTTCGCGTTTTTACCGGTTCTCAGGTATGGATCAGAGCCTTGGCAATTTTGCGAGAGGTTTCAACTACTCAGGTATATGTGCGAAATTTGTTAAAGCAACACGGTTGCGGGCGTTTTGCTATGGCGCTGTTGGACAGATGCCAATGAGGTACCTGTTTGGCCCCGTTAATTCGCGCCGCCTTGGGATATCGCAGGGCATTGATCTATTGCCGGGTTTTTGTACCTTTAATTGCATATACTGCGAGGTTAACCGGCAGAAAATTCAGACCTGTAAACGGCGGGAATATACACCGACGGCCGCAATAATCGCAGAGATAGATACATTGTTTGCCGGGCAGGTCAACGGCAGTCCGGCACCGGATGTGTATACCATCACCGCGAGTGGTGAGCCAACTCTCCACACCGGTATTGGCCGGATTATCCGGCATATAAAAGCCCGTACCAATAAGCCGGTAGATGTCCTTACCAACGGTTCACTATTGCATAGCGCTGAGGTGCGGGATGAACTTATGGCGGCGGACGTGGTGGTGCCGTCACTGGATTCCGCTCTGCCCGAAAGTTTCCGCCGCGTTAACCGGCCGGCACCGGGGCTTAACCTGGAAAAAATTATAACGGGAATTCGGCAGTTCAAGTTGGAATTTCCCGGAGAAATATGGCTAGAAATTTTACTGGTCAAAGGCGTAAATGACAGCGAGGCGGATATTGCGGCCCTGCGGGAAACAATTAAATTAATATCTCCCCACAAGACCCAGCTTAATACCGTGGATCGCCCGCCATTTGGTATCGCGGATCCAGTACCGCATCAGAAATTAAGTATTATTGCCAGGAACCTCAGTGGCCCGGTTGAGATTATTGCCAGTCCGGCAAAGCGTCAGACTGTAACTCAGCAAACCATTGAGTCCTCCAGGATTATTGAACTTTTACGGCGTCGGCCATGCACCTGCCTGGATATTTCCCAGGCTCTGCGATACGATGAGTCTCTGACGGAGACCGTC
>JAADIV010000170.1 GCA_013151175.1 Deltaproteobacteria bacterium
GCCTGCTGAGGTGTCAATGGTAGTTGTTGATGAGGATCGCAAGACGCTGCAGGTTGTTGTGGCCAATGACCAGTTGTCCCTGGCAATTGGCCGTGGTGGTCAAAATGTTCGTTTGGCCTCGGAATTACTCGGCTGGAGAATTGACGTGAAAAGCGAGGAGAAATACGCCAAGATGATGGAGGACGGCTTTCAGTCTCTAGTCGCTATAGATGGCATAAATAATAAGATTGCCGATATTCTTTACGAAAATGATATCGGTTCAGCTGCGGAGTTGGCTGAGGCCGTCCCTGCCGATATCGCGGCTATTTTCACCGACCTGGATTTGGAAACTGCTGAAAAAATGGTGGAGGCTGCTGGACTGGCAATATTGAAAAGCGGGGAAGAAAAGTCTGTCGGCGATTCACCTGAAGCGGCGCCCGGAGCGGCAGAGGTGGCGGCGAGCGCAGATGACTCCGCTCAACCTGAAGTAGAGACTAAGTGAGACAAAGTTAAGCCTGTTCCAAAAAAATAAAACTCTGCGGTAAAGCGGGTTTTGCACAGTTATGGGGTTAAGTAAAATGAAGGTTAGAGTTTACGAGTTGGCTAAAGACGTAAATATGGACAGTAAGGTGCTGGCGGCCAAGCTCATAGAATTTGGCTACGATGTAAAGTCATACAGCTCGAGCCTGGACGAGGGAACGGCCAATGAAATTCGAACCCGTTTATTGGCCACCCATACCGAGGTGCATGAGAAGAGAATCCAGGTTGCTGGCAGGCAAACGGTTATCAGGCGGCGAACCAGGGCGGTAAGAAATGTTCCCGTTGATGACATTAGTTTGCCGGTAGCTCCCAAGGAAGACAAGGTTCTTCCAGTTCCGCAGCCGGAAAAAACTCCGGCATTGGTTGGGCAGGCCCCGGTCGCCGCTGAACCTGCGGAACCGCTAATATCTGAGGCAGTCACCAAAGCCCCCGGCACCACGCCTGTAACGGCCCCGGAGCCGGAAGAAGCGGTGGTGGCGAAGCCGCAGCCCACAGCGGATTCTCTGGCCGCGCCTTCGCCCGGGGTGGAAGCTTCGCCGGTGGTAGAAGAGGTGGTAGAGGCAAAACCAGAGGCCGAAGAACTACCGGCTAAAGTGGATGTGGATAGAAGTCGGCAGGGTTTGGCCAGGGTAATAAAGAGGGCGGCTATTAAGCTGCCGGTTGAAGAGAAAAGACCACGGCCAGTCAGAAGGCCTGTGAACAGGGCAAAGGGCCAGACTGTTGGTCGGAAACCGTATGGCGCGGGTGCGGCAGCCAGTCCTGCAAAGTTTCCCGCAGCCAATAACAGCGGTGGTGATGCCAAGGGTCGGAAAGGTAAGCGCTTTGTTAAATTTCACCATGAAGCGGGCGGTAAGCTTAAGAAAGGCGGCCGTAAAAAAGGTTATGGCGCGGTTAATATGGAGGACGTGGCTATGGCCGGCGGCCGATTTTCCTCCAATCTCAAATTTGATCGGCACCGCAGAGGTTCCAAAAAGCATAAGGCCGGGGATGAAGCTGTTGGTGAGACCCGCGCCATCAAGAAACGTATTCAAATTGATGAGACGATCTCCATTGGCGATTTAGCCCATCGGATGGGGGTTAAGGGCAATCAGTTGATTGGCAAGCTGATGGGAATGGGGGTTATGGCTACCTTGAACCAGGCTCTTGACCTGGATACCGCCACCCTGGTTGCGGTGGAGTTTGGTTTTGATGTCGCGCAGACTATGACGGAGGAGCTAAATATCCTTAGTTTTGAAGATCATGAGGCCGGTGGTGAGATGTTGCCACGACCGCCCGTTGTAACGGTAATGGGTCATGTTGACCATGGCAAGACCTCCATTTTGGATGCGATCCGTAAAACTGATGTGGCGGCGGGCGAGGCTGGCGGTATTACTCAGCACATCGGCGCCCACCATGTGCGTTCCGCCCAGGGCGAGGTGATCTTCCTTGATACCCCCGGTCACGCGGCCTTCACCGAGATGCGCTCCAGAGGGGCTCAAGTTACCGATATTGTTGTGCTGGTTGTGGCCGCTGATGACGGGGTCATGGATCAGACCAAAGAGGCGATAAATCACGCCAAGGCGGCAGAAGTGCCTATTGTGGTGGCAGTTAATAAGATCGATAAGGACGGCGCTGATCCCACGCGGGTGCGGAGAGAACTGGCTGAATATGAACTGGTACCCGAAGATTGGGGCGGCAGCACCATCTTTTGTGACCTCTCCGCCAAGCAGGGTACCGGCATTGAAGAGTTGTTGGAGCAAATTCTCCTGCAGGCGGAAATGTTGGAACTAAAGGCCGACCCCAAGCGCAAGGCCAGAGGTTGGGTAATTGAGGCCAAATTGCATAAAGGCTTGGGGGCTGTGGCGACCATTCTGGTACAGCAGGGTACATTGCGGGTTGGTGATGCCTTTGTCGTGGGAGAATTTGCAGGCAAGGTTCGTTCCATGTCCAATGACAAGGGCGAGACTGTGGATGAAAGCGGCCCGGCAGTGCCTGTGGAGGTGCATGGCTTAAGCGGTGTGCCTCGTGCCGGTGACGAGTTTATTGTGGTAAAGGATGAAAAAACCGCCAAAAATGTCAGTAGCCAGCGGCAGACGAAGGGCCGGGAGCTACAGTTGGCTCAGACTAGTAAAATTTCTCTGGATAACTTATTTGAGAAACTCCAGGAAGGCGAGATGAAGGAGCTGTGTGTTTTGATTCGGGCTGATGTGCAGGGTACCTTGGAGGCCTTCAGCAAGACTTTGGGAGATTTGAGCACCGATGTAATCCGGGTCAACATCATCCATTCAGGTACTGGTACAATTACCGATTCTGACGTCCTTTTGGCCTCGGCTTCCAAGGCGATTATCCTGGGCTTTAATGTGCGGCCCAGCGCCAAGGTACAGGAATTTGCCAAGAATGAAAATATAGATATTCGTTTCTACGATGTTATTTACCAGGCGGTGGATGATATCCGTAAGGCCATGACCGGTATGCTTGATCCTACTTATGTGGAGAGGGTGATTGGTAACCTTGAGGTACGGGAGACTTTCAGTGTTCCCAAGATCGGGGTTATCGCCGGTTGTTATGTTACGGATGGTAAAATAACTCGCAGCGCCAATATGCGTTTGCTCAGGGACAGCGTGGTTTTACATACTGGTGTTATCTCTTCGCTCAAGCGTTTTAAGGATGATGTGAAAGAGGTGGCCGGCGGCTACGAATGTGGGGTCGGTATTGAAAATTACAATGATATAAAGGCCGGTGATACCATGGAAGCCTTTGTTCTTGATGAGGTGGCGGGAATACTATAGCGTTATAAGCGCTCCGGGAACACCCTGCTGCACGCGCTTCTAGTCCCCAATATACAGGGAGTATAATTGGGGACTAGAAGCACGCACATCAGGGCGCCCCCGAAACGCTTACATCTCGGGGGGGCGATTACCTCTCAGGGAGTGAAAGTTTATTGATCGTTTTAACTATTCAGCGTGATGCCTAAAAGTAACGATAACCACCTACCTATAGCGTGATGAACAAGTGAGCAAAAGACATAAAAAAGGCGGCAATTATGCCCTGCCGGAATTGGGGCAGAGGGTTAACCGGCGGCCAAGCCGGGTTGCTGAGGCCATCCGTAATGAGTTGGCGGTTCTCTTATTGCAGGAATCTCGTGATCCACGTTTAGCCGGGGTCAGTCTATCCAGGGTTGAGGTTAGCCCTGATTTACGGACGGCAAGGGTCTATTATAGCTGCCGCCAAGAGGAAATGAAAAACGTCCAGGCCGGCTTGAGTCGGGCCAGGGGTTTTATGCGCAGCAGTTTAGCCAAGCGTATGTCTTTACGTTGTACACCCAATCTTATTTTCAAATACGATCTGTCTGTGGTATACCGAGAAGAGATGGATCAGATTTTTAAGGAGATTGCTAGTGACGGCCGGGAATCTTAGTGAGATTGTCAAAATAATCAGGGCTGCCAGGCGGGTTGTTTTAGTGACGCATACCTTCCCGGATGGTGATGCCCTTGGGTCGCAGCTTGGCCTGGGGCATATTCTGCAAGATATGGGCAAGGAGGTTATTCTCTACGGCGAGGAGCCGATCTCATACCTTTATGAATTCCTGCCCTGCTGTGCGCGTATGGTGAAGGAACCGCCCCGGTTGGAGGTGGTTGATTGCGCTATTTCACTTGATTGCGGTGATCGTTTTCGTTTGGGCAAGGGGGAAGAGCAACTGCTCAAGATCAAGCCCTTTATTGCCATTGATCATCATGCCGGTCATCAGGATTTTGGCGATCTGCGTTGGGTGGTGGAGGGCCGGGCCTCCACCGGGGATATGGTCTATGACCTGTCTCAACTTCTTGGGGCAGAGGTATCTTATGAGGCCGCGTATTGTCTGTACACGGCCATTGTCTCCGATACCGGTTCGTTTAAATACGCTTCAACTACCGCCGATACCTTTCGTATTGCCGGCGCTTTATTGGCTAAAGGCGTTAAACCGGCGGAGGTGTCAGGGAAACTTTTTGATAATTTTACCGAAAGCCGCTTGCAATTATTGCAGGTGGTGCTGTCCACTCTGGAAATTTATGGAGACGGGCGGCTGGCTATTATCAGCGCTACTAAGAAAATGTTTGACTTAACCGGCGCCGACAAGGCGGATACGGAAACATTCATCAATTATCCCCGGTCACTTGCCAAGGTCAGGGTTGCGGCTCTGATTAAGGAAATTGATGGCGCCATCGGGGTTAGTATGCGTTCCAAGGGGGATGACTGCGATGTGGCGGTGGTGGCCAGGAAGTTTAACGGCGGCGGCCACCGTAATGCCGCCGGTTGTAAATTCAGAGATGGCGAAACTCTGCATGAGGTTCGTGATTTGATCTTTGCCGAACTGCTGCCTTTGGTGCATGACAAGTAAGCATGAGCATGGCAAAATCACTCACATATGACCGTTGTCGTACCGCTGTGCCGGCTATTGAGGCGGGAGTATTTTTGGTGGATAAGCCTGTCGGCCCCACTTCCTTTCGGGTTGTGCAGTGGGTGCGCCGGGCTTTGGGGATAAAAAAAACAGGTCATACCGGTACCCTTGATCCATTTGCCTCCGGGTTGTTGATTATTTGCGCCGGCCGGCCGGCCACGAAGATCATTCCGCAGCTTATGGCCGGTGACAAGGAGTATGAGGCGCTGCTGCAACTGGGCAAGGAGACGGATACGCAGGATTTGGCCGGTCGGGTAATCGCGGAGAGTCCGGTGCCGGATCTTAGTGATAGTGAAGTCAGGATATGTCTCAGCGGCTTCATCGGTGAACAATTACAGACGCCGCCTGCCTTTTCGGCGTTAAAACATAAAGGGAAGCCTCTTTACCATTATGCCCGTAAAGGAATTATGATTGCCAAGGAACCCCGGCCGGTGGTCATCAGGCAGATTGACCTGCTTTCCCGAACTGCGGATGAGCTGGCTGTCCGGGTGCGTTGTGGCAAGGGTGTCTATATTCGTACCCTGGCGGCAGATATTGGCCGGGTTTTGGGGTGCGGCGCTCATTTACGGGCTTTGCGCCGGACGGTAAATGGCGCTTTCAGCGTCAATAAGGCGGTGTGTGGCGCGGAATTGGCGGTTCCCGAAAGGGGCAGAGAAATTTTGTTGGATAATATCCATCCGGTGGCAGAGGTTTTGGAACGGTTAAATAAAATCGACCGGTAGGCAGATAGAAAAACGTATTAATACAAATTATTGGCAAATTTAATAATTATTCAAGAATAAAAAAAATATGGAGGTTTCACGTGACATTGCAAGTTGAACAAAAGCAGGAAATTATAGAGAAATATGGTCGTAACACCAAAGATACCGGCTCTTCGGAGGTACAGGTTGCCTTGCTTACCGGTCGGATAACCTATCTCACCGAACATTTTAAAACTCATAAAAAAGATCATCATTCCCGCCGTGGTCTTTTGAAGTTGGTCGGTCAGCGCCGCCGCCTGCTTAATTATTTGAAGGGTAAGGATGTTGATAACTACCGGACGTTGATTAAGCGGCTTGGTATCAGAAAATAAAGGGTAACTCATAGTTATACCTGTAGCGGCAGCACTGATATGCGATGGCAGCCAGGGGGCTGCCATTATTACGGAAGGTTATAGTGAATTAATAGCGGTATGACTTGCTCATATGCGAAGGAGTATTGATGTATAAAAAAGTTGAAGTAGAACTGAATGGTCGGCCATTGACTATAGAGTCAGGTAAAATTGCCAAACAGGCCAACGGCTCGGTAGTTGTAACCTATGGTGACACTGTGGTCCTAGTCACCGCCACCGCCGCCCGTGAACCACGGGAGGGGGCTGATTTTTTCCCACTCACTGTTGAGTATCAGGAAAAGTTCTCGTCGGTTGGTCGTATTCCTGGCAATTTCTTTCGCCGTGAGATCGGCCGCCCCAGTGAGAAGGAGACCTTAACCTGCCGGTTTATTGATCGGCCACTGCGGCCTTTATTCTCCAAGGGCTATATGAACGAGACTCAGGTCATTGCCACTGTCCTGTCCATGGACAAGCAGAATGACCCGGATGTTTTGGCCATTGTCGGTGCTTCCGCCGCTTTGCAGGTCTCCAATCTGCCTTTCCTGGGGCCCATTGCCGGGATCAGAGTTGGCCGGGTTGACGGCGAGTTAATCCTGAATCCCACCAAGGAGCAGTTGGATAAATCGGCGCTTGATATAATTGTTGCCGGTACCAAGCAGGCCGTTGTTATGGTTGAGGGTGAAACCGCCAGCCTCGCGGAGGAAGAGATCCTGGATGCCATCTATTTTGGTTTTGAGGGTATGCAGCCATTGCTGACCATGCAGGATGAGCTGCAGGCGGCTCTGGGCAAAACCAAAATGACCGTAATCGCCCCGGTGGTTAATGAGGAATTGCGGCAGCGTGTTTCTGATCTGTGCATGGATGATATGACGAAGGTCGTTACCTGTGTGGATAAGATGGAGCGCCAGACGCTGTATTATGAACTTGAGCAAAAACTTGTTGGTGAATTATCTGATGATGAGGCGGTCTGCACCCGTGAGGCGAAAGACTTGCTGCATGATATCATGAAGACCATCATGCGGGACAAGATCGTCAAGGATAAAACCAGAATTGACGGGCGTCGTTTTGATGAGGTTCGCCCAATTACCAGTGAGGCTGGACTCCTGCCCCGCGCCCATGGTTCCGCTCTCTTTACCAGGGGTGAAACTCAGGCCATGGTGACTACCACCTTGGGCAGCGGCGATGACGAGCAGCGGGTCGAATCCCTTTACGGCATGGCCTTTAATAATTTTCTCCTTCATTATAATTTCCCGCCATATTGTGTGGGCGAGGCCAGATTTATGCGGGGGCCGAGCCGCCGGGATATTGGTCATGGTCATCTGGCCAACAGGGCCATCAAGGCCGTTCTGCCGGATCATGAGGCATTTCCCTATACCATTCGGGTTGTCTCTGAGATCCTGGAGTCCAACGGTTCTTCCTCAATGGCCACGGTTTGCGGCGGTATTTTATCCCTGATGGATGCCGGGGTGCCGATAAAGCACCCTGTTTCCGGTATCGCCATGGGCTTGATTAAGGAAGGTGACGAGATTGTTATCCTCTCTGATATTCTGGGTGATGAAGATCACCTGGGTGATATGGATTTCAAGGTTACCGGTTCCGCCGATGGGATTACCGCCCTGCAGATGGATATTAAGATTGACGGTGTTTCCAGAGAAATTATGACCCGCGCTCTGGAACAGGCCAGGGCCGGTCGTCTGCATATCCTGGGCAAGATGAATGAGACCCTTGAGGGGCCAAGAACGGCAGTATCGCAATATGCTCCCAAGGCTGTTTCCATCCAGATTAATCCCGACAAGATCAGGGATCTTATCGGCCCCGGTGGTAAGATGATTAAGGCTCTGACCGCTGAGTTCGATGTTAAAATTGATGTGGATGATTCCGGTTTGGTTATGGTTTTCGCACCCAATGAAGAGGTGGCTCAGCAGGCGGAATACCGGATCAAAGAGGTTACCGCTGAGCCTGAGATCGGCCAGATTTACGATGGCAAGGTGGTTAAAATTGTTGATTTTGGTGCCTTTGTCCAAATTATTCCTGGTGTTGACGGCCTGGTGCATATCTCCGAGTTGGAAAACCGCCGGGTAAATAAGGTATCGGATGTCCTGTCTGAGGGCGATGATGTCAGGGTCAAAGTTCTGGATATTGACCAACGCGGCAAGATTCGTCTGAGCCGTAAGGCTTTATTGGAGAGTTAGGGCTTGGCCGGCCTGGAGACTGCCGGTAAAGAGGTTCTCTGGCGTTGGCTCGACCCGGCCGACGGGGATCTTCATTTACCGGCTTATCACTCTGAACTAGCTGCTGGTATGGATGTCCAGGCGGCCATACCAGAGCCGGTGGTGCTAGCGCCGGGGGCCATGGAACTTTTCCCTACCGGTCTGGCGGTGGCTCTGCCGCCGGGCTGTGAATTACAGGTGCGGCCCCGCAGCGGTCTGGCCATTAAGCATGGCATCACTATCATTAACGCCCCTGGCACCATCGATGCCGATTATCGCGGTGAAATCAGGATAGGTCTGGTGAATCTGGGCCGCCAGTCATATACGATTAATCGGGGCGACCGAATCGCCCAACTCGTTTTGGCCCCGGTCTGCCGGGCAATATCGAAAGAGGTGAATGAACTGCCGCAAACTGCCCGCCAGGACGGCGGTTTTGGTCATACGGGAAGATGAGGTCCAGGAATCAGGTGACAGGGGTCAGTACGTTCTTTACTCCCTGTCTCCTGATTCCTGATTTCTGACACCGTTATGCGTTTTTGTGTACTCGGCAGCGGTAGTAAAGGGAACTCGACCTATGTGGAATCCCGGGGCGTGGCAGTCCTTATTGATGCCGGTTTCTCCGGTATTGAGGTGCAGCGTCGTTTGGCAAGTGTCGGCTTGGATATTAACGCGGTGCAGGCTCTGCTAGTAACCCATGAGCATGGCGATCATATAAACGGTGTCGGCGTTCTGTCACGCAAACTGCGTATTCCGGTTTTTATAAATATATTGACCCACAGGGCCTCTGGCAAGACCCTTGCCAAGCTGCATGAGACGCGGGAATTTGAGACCGGCGTTTCCTTTAACTTCCACCATCTTGCTATTCACCCATTTACTATCTCGCATGACACCGCTGATCCGGTGGGTTTTACTATTGCAGACGATGGTCTTTCCGTTGGTTATTGCACCGATACCGGCATGATTTCCAGATTGATCCGCCGTCATTTGGCCGGTTGTAACGGCTTGGTGCTGGAGAGCAATCACGATCTTGAAATGCTGCGTAATGGCACTTATCCGCCTGATCTGCAGCAACGAATCCGCTCAAAGAACGGCCATTTGGCCAACTCCGATTCGTTGGAGTTTCTAGCCGATATTATTAATCCGAGCCTGAGGCATGTCGTGTTGGCCCATATCAGTGAGGCCAATAATTGCCGCGACCTTGTGCAGAGCCAGGTGGATACATTTCTGGCCTCTCGGCCTGCCGGTGTCATCCCTGCCATTACCCTGGCTTACCAGGACAGGGCCAACGTAGTTGTCAGGCTTTAGGCCGTTCTCCCGCTTTTGTTTTTCTGTTGACATAAATCCCCAAATATAGTTGTTAATGCTGTGGTAGTTCTACCTGGGCACATATGCCCATGATGCCGCGCCGGAGTCTGCCCGGCCCGGCGGTGGTGTTTTGCCGGGTTTTTTCTCAGATTAAGAGCATTTATACGGAGGCTGTATGAAAAAGAGGATTTTATTGCCCGATGATGAGCGGATAACGCAGTGGTATAATGTTATGCCCGATATCCCCAATGGTATTCTGCCGCCCTTAAATCCAGCTAATAACGAGCCGTTGACGCCTGACGTTATGGCGCAGATATTCCCCATGGGCCTGTTGGAGCAGGAGATGAGTGTTGACCGGCAGATTGATATTCCGGAAGAGGTTCTGGATATATGGTCAATCTGGCGTCCCTCGCCCCTGATTCGCGCCAATTTTCTGGAGCAGAAATTAGGCACCAAGGCAAGGATTTACTATAAATATGAAGGTGTGTCTCCGTCTGGCAGTCACAAGACCAATAGTGCCGTGGCGCAGGCCTATTACAATAAGAGAGAGGGCGTTAAACGTCTGGCCACGGAGACCGGGGCTGGGCAGTGGGGCAGCGCCCTTTCCTTTGCCACCCACAAGTTTGGTCTTGAGTGCAAGGTCTATATGGTACGGGTGTCTTTCGACCAGAAACCTTATCGCAAGTCCATGATTAATACCTATGGGGCTACGATTGTCGCCAGTCCAAGTCCTGATACTCCAACAGGCCGGGAATATCTGGAAAGGGATCCCAACTCGCCCGGCTCACTGGGCATTGCCATCAGTGAGGCCCTGGAGGACGCCTCTAGCCGTGAGGATACCAAGTACGCCCTGGGCTCTGTGTTGAACCACGTTTGTATTCATCAGTCGGTTATTGGTCTGGAGGCGAAAAAACAGCTCGCCATGGTTGGTGAGAAGGCTGATGTGGTTATTGGCTGCTGCGGCGGCGGTTCAAATTTTGCCGGTCTTGCCGCTACCTTTGTGCCAGATAAGCTGAACGGTCAGGATATTCGTCTGATTGGCGTTGAACCGGCTTCCTGCCCGTCACTCACCAAGGGGATTTACGCCTACGACTTTGGCGATGTCTCGGCCCGCACCCCGCTTCTCTATATGTACACCCTGGGACATGATTTTATGCCGCCTGGTATTCACGCCGGCGGTCTGCGTTATCACGGTATGTCGCCAATTATCAGCGCCCTGCTGCGGGAGAAGATTATTGAAGCCCGTTCCGCCCATCAGTTGGAGTGCTTTGACGCGGCGGTTCTTTTCGCCCAAACCGAGGGCATTATCCCGGCGCCCGAATCATCACATGCCATCCGGGCGGCCATTGACGAGGCCATGCGGGAGCCGGATAAACCGCAGACTATTTTATTTAACCTTTCCGGCCACGGTTTGTTGGATTTGGCCAGTTACGACAAGTTCTTCGCTGGCGCCCTGCAAGATTTTGCCTATCCTGAGGAGGCGGTGGAAGAGGCTAAAAAGACATTGCCCAAGGTTTGATTTTCTGGTGACGCGTAATTTGTTAGCGGTCAACAAAGCACACTGTTTAATCTCCCGGGGGGACACCGGGAAAAGATAAAAACCGCAGTTATTCAACAAAATTTAGTAAGGAGATTAAAAATGTTAAAGAAGATTTCGGTTCTGGCCCTCACCGGCCTTCTGGCCCTGCCGGTCTCGGCGCTGGCGGCAGCGCCCACTGTGCAGGATCTGGAACAGAAGATGATGGAGATGACCCACAATTTTAATGCCCAGATGCAGGCCATGCAAAAAGAAATTTCTGCTCTGAAGACCAAGAATGCGGATATCAGTAAGGATGTGGCCGACGTTAAGAGCGTTGCCGGAACGACCGGCGCCGCCGATTGGACAAAGAAAATCAGTCTTGGCGGTCAGGTCAGGTTGCGCGGTTATGATCTCCAGAATGTTTGGAACTTTGACAATAGCAAGGATTGGGATCACTGGAATGTCTTTCGCCTGAAGAGCAGTTTGAAGGCCACGGTTAAGGCGACCAAGGATGTTACCGCTGTAGTGCAGATGACCGATCAGACCTACGGCGAGGGGGTGGGCGTTGATTCTAGCGGTGAGGGTGATAATAGAGATAACAAGATATTCCTTGATAATGCCTATATAAATGCCCGTAATATGTTTGGCTTGCCGGTGGATTTGACCCTTGGCCGCCAGAACCTGATTTATGGTTCCGGGTTTGTTGTCCTGGACGGACAGTCGCAGTTCGCCTCTACCTCCATCTATTTCGATGGCGTGAAGCTGCGTTGGCACGCGACAAAAAAGACCTCTGTCGATCTGCTCTATATGAAGGATCAGGAGGGTAACCGTGATAATGCCTCTAACGATGACATCACCCTGTCCGGGGCCTATTTGATTAGTAAACAATGCTCGCTGATCGGTAAGAGTGAGGCATATATCCTGAACCGTAATGACGAAGGTAAGAAGAAAAGTATCTGGATGTACGGCCTGCGCCTCTCTGATAAGCTAGCCAACGGTATTGATTATTCGGCGGAGGGTGCCATTCAGCGTGGTGATGCTAGCGCCACCCAGGGCCAGGATGCCTACGGTTATAAACTGAATGCCGGTTATACCTTTAAGAACGCCGCTATGACCCCGCGCCTCTATCTTGGCTATGCTTTTATGAGCGGCGACGATACTAGCACAACTGGTGATAATGAAGGCTGGGATGTATTCTATGGCGGTTGGCCGCAGTTTGGCGATTTGCTAGTCTGGGAATATGTTAATATCGGTGCCGGTAACGCCCTTAACGGGGTTTACAACTACAATAAATTAAGCAGCACCGGCGGCGAGGCCGTTTATAGTAATTTTGGCATCGCCACCCTGGGCGCCAGTGTCAATTTATTGAAGAACCTCAATGCCAATCTCTCGTACTCAAAAGTGACCTTTGATAAGGTCGCCGCGGGGATGAGCGATGACTTTGGTGATTATTATCAGGCCAAGTTGAAGTATAAATACAATAAACAGCTTAGCTTCTCACTATATGGAGCCATTATGGCCCCTGGCGATGCCTTTAACGCGACCCCCAAGGACAATGCCACCGAGTTATATTGGGAATCTGATTTCCGCTTCTAATCCTGGTTATGGCGGGCGTGGTTTTATCTGCCCGTCATAATTATTTAACCACCCGGACGAATAGCCTGGTAGTCTTTTCTGCTGTCTTTTAACGGGTATTTAACTGATGTTCTGTGACTAAAAAATGAAACAAACCGAAAAACAACGCTGGCTCTCAGGCAATGAGGCGTTAGCCCTTGGCGCCTACGAAGCCGGGGTCAAGGTGGCCTCCGGTTATCCCGGCACCCCGTCCACCGATATTCTGGAAAATCTGGTCAACTATGATGGGGTTTATGCCGAGTGGGCTCCCAATGAAAAGGTGGGCCTTGAGGTCGCCATCGGCGCTTCATTCGCCGGGGTGCGGGCTTTGGCAACGATGAAGCATGTGGGGCTTAATGTGGCGGCTGATCCGCTCTTTAC
>JAADIV010000015.1 GCA_013151175.1 Deltaproteobacteria bacterium
CCAGAGGGTAGCAGCATCACACCCTGCCGGGTCGTTTTGGGCTAGTTTAGCCACAATTTTACCGCGCAGTTCCTCAATCGCCTTGGCACTTAAGGCCTGGCGGCTCTGCGGCAGCCGCAAACCCAAAGAGGCGGCCAGTTGAACATAGGTACGCTGATAGTAAATATGCCGCAGACCGTCCATGTCAGCCTGCCTCAGATCACGGATATGATAGCGGATGGCATCATTGGCCATATTGGCGGCATAATGACCGCCGGCGATATAGCTGTTGCGCCGCAGATATTCAAATACATGCGTATCACCATTCCTATCGCCGACAATCTCACTGTCACCCTGCGCTCCCGGCCGCAAAACCATCACCTCTTTGTAGCTGTCTGGCAGGTGTTCGTTATTGACCAATATCTCAAAGAGAGCAGGGAGTAAAATTTTGGCCCGGCGCCGTCCCCCGCCGTCTTCCCGATAGCATAATCCTGTCGGCCTGCCGTCCCGGTCAAAGGTGAATTCACAGCATAATTTGGCCAGAATAGTCAGGTCAAGGCTGTCGGTGGAGTTTGCCGCCAGAGCCAGGAGAACCGGCAGCGGTAAATGCTTGAATGGAGCCACCGGATTCTTGAGGAAATCTTCCTCTCTGCCCCATTTTTTGAGGTAGGCGCTCATGGAAGCCAACGGTGGTTCCGGCAGGGTAATGGCGGCCGGATTCTCCGCCGTGGTATCACCCCAACTTTTGGTAATATAGGTGGCGCCGCGGAAGGGCAGGGGGTTGGGGATTTCATATATCCAGTCGGCCTGTTCAACAGCTACCTCCCCGGCCGGGAAGTTACGACTATTGTCAACGACCTCACCGCTGAGTTCGCCCAACGGTTGGACGAAGTCCCGCTGCCGCAGATTAGCCACGGTATAAGACGGCTTGTGAATAGCAAACCTAAACCCCTGCGGGGTAACGCAAGTTCTGGGGAATGTACTGCTCATTGGCGTTAAGGAAGTTATACTGCTATAGTTTCGGGTATTTTAATCCCTACCTGAATGGTTGCATCCATGGTTTATAGGGTTATTACCTGGCATATTAAGTTGGCCGGCAATTCGTCCCGCAATGCCGCCCGCTTAGTTTAAAACAAAAGGGGGAAAAATCAATTGAAATCGGGATTAGCAAGATCGGCTGTCTCAGTCCGGCAGCGCCCAATTCATTTGATATTGCCCGCGACTTGTTGTAGAGTTACGGGGGTGTGAACGAGGATACCAGGCTGAAATCCCACGGAAACAATAATGTTGCTCATGAAAAAAAGGTTTATTATTCTCGCGGCCCTGATAATCTTTGTGTGCATAGCCGCCCTCTCTCCTTTGGTAATCAATCACCGCATCATCCGCCAACAGGTTAATCAACAACTGACATCGTTATTGGGTGAAAAAGCCCAGATCGCCGGCCTTGAGTGGCGCTGGCTGCCGACACCGGCCCTCCGAATCAAAAACCTTACCAGCGCCAACGATTCCTATTCTGTAACTGTCCCCCAAGTGTTGCTCTTCCCCAACTGGCGTTCAATCTTTAACCGCAAATTCAGTTTGGGCAAGATTACCTGTATTTCACCGGTGATCATCATTAAAGATCTACAAGGTCACACGAAACTTACCTGGCCCAAGCATCTTCCCAACCTCAAAATATCCGTCACCAATGGGACGTTATCCCTGCCTGCCGTGGCTGACCTGCCTGGCGGCATCCGTGTCAGGAGTCTGCAATTTAAAAAACTGCGTCTGGATATTAACAGCCGGGGGCAGCGGCTCAAGCTGAAGATGAGAGCAAAAACAAACTTCAGCGGAGACATAGATCTTCTGGCCAAAATAGACATGAACAAGCACTCTTATATCCTTGATCTGAACGGCCGGGACATTAATCCGGCCAATTTATTCAGCCGCCTGGGCACCACAATTAAACCCGCGACCGGCAATTTCCCGGTCGCCATCCACCTGGAAGGCCGGGGGCAGGATAACCGGAGTCTCGCAGGCTCGCTTACCTGGCAAATGAGTATCGACGAGATTAAGACGCCGTTCCCAATCTATCTGGACGGTAAATTATGCACAATCAACAGTCTCGGCCCCATAACATTAACAAAATACAATAAAAATTATCTGCTGAAATTAAATAAACTGGTTATTGCTGATCCGGCCATGAACCTCAGCGGCACGGTTGCACTCCAACACAACGTCCAGGGCGGCAAGCCGCAATGGGTGATTGACCTGAATGGCCGTAATATTGATTTGGGTGCGGTTCGTCAGGTGATTTTGCAAAAATTTGCGGGAAATTCCATTGCCCAAAAAGTTTGTGCCATTGTCCGGGGCGGTTGGGCCCAATCGGCCCGCTACAAATTTCGAGGGACAACGGCGGATTTCAAACATATTCACAAAATGAAGCTCTGGGTAGATGTAAAAAAGGCGCCAATTCATATTCCGCAGATCAATCTGAACCTGGACTGGGCAAGCGGCCCGATAACCATCATCAATGGTAATTTGGCCGGCAGGGGGCTAAGGGCGCAAATCGCCAAAAGCCACGGCAAAAATGCTAATCTTTATATGTCCCTGACAAGGGAGAAACATGATTTCAAGCTGAACCTTGACATAGACGCCGACCTTGGCGATCTCAAAACAGTCCTCACAAAAATTATTGATAATCGGCCATTTCAAAATGAACTGCGTAGATTTAAATCTCTCAGGGGGCGGGCCAGGGGGAATCTGAACATTGGTGACAAACTGGACGGTTTGCAAACATATGTAATGGTAGAAGATATCCAGGGCCAGGGGAAATACAACCGTCTGCCATGGGCCTTTAAACTGACCGATGGCAATTTACAGATTGGCCCGCAGGAGGTACGTTGGGATCACATAACAGGGATGCTCGGGCCGCAGATAATAAAACGGTCAGCGGGTAATATTGTCTGGGGCGGCGGCCGGCAATGCGCCTTAAACATTACTCAACTCGATGCCCGTATTGATCTTGGCCCCCTCTGGCAAAAGGGCGCTATCCGCTTAAATAATAACCGGAGTCTCGCAGGCTCGCTTACCCGGAGTCTCGCAGGCTCGCTTACCTGGCACTACCTTAAAGATTATTTTGGCCGCCAATTATCCGGGATATCCGGTCAGGCAGAGCTTCGTAATTTTACCTTACACGGCCCGGCCGCGTCTCCTTCGGCATGGAGATTCAAGGGTGATATGGACATTCCAAATCTTAAGTTTAGGGCCGCAAACCTGCCGGGCGTAGTAAAAAGTAATGGTGTTCAGGCCCAACTGACCAACAAATCGGCGGCCGTAACCGGCATATTCAGTCTGGCGGGTCAATCCCTATACCTCAAAGGCCGTTATTGGCATCATAATTTCCATCAATGGCATGGCAAAAGCACCTTCAATGGCATCATCAGTAAAAAATTGGGCCACTGGTTAAAAAAACAAAACTTACTGCCAGCCAGGTTATTCCCCCGGCTGCCTTGCCGGCTGAAAAATTTTACGGTAACCGGCAATAATTCATCCTGGACAGATATGCGCGTCCAGGGCGGCATTATCGCCGGACTCATGGGTAACAGCGGCCCTGAGCTTGATCTCGATATAATCCATACACCGGCGTTGTCCATTAATGATTTGACCCTGCATGATGGCCCAAGAAAGGGTAAATTGACCTATATTACCAACTCGGCCCAAACCATTTTCACCTGGCACGGTACTCTGCGCGCCCAGGCCCTGACGTCATTACTACAACAAAATATTATCAATACCGGCAGCTTGAATGGTTCTTTCAATATGCTGTCATCTTATCGGCATGGCCTTTCCGCCTCATTCAGCGGCTATCTTAAGGGCAAAAACCTCACCATCCAGCCGCATGACAATACTCCCAACAACCAATCTGTCTCCATCCGCAATTTAGAACTATCCGGCGACAAACATAAAATAAAGATAACCCGACTGAATATCCGGATGGGCTCTGATATCCTGCAGAGCCATGGGCAGCTAACAACTGGTAAAAATAAATATCAGTTAAATATGGATGCCGTAGCCAAAGGCATTGCCTGGCATAATCTCAAGCAGGCCATAGCGACAATTAGAGAAAAATTTCAGCTTAAACCTGGCGGAATCAGGCACATTTTACCCAAAAATCTTACTGGTATAATATCATTTGATCTGGGCCGCTTCACCTACCGGAAACAACAGCGGCACAACAACGATCGTAAACAAAAAAAGGAACCACAAACATTATACTCGTGGTCACCGCTCTTGGGGACTCTGACCTTTGGCGACAATCGTAACACCAAGGTAAAACTTAATTCTGGCCGGATTTGTGGCATGGATATGTCTGGACTCTGGGAACCAAACGGCCCGCCGGCTAGCAGTTTTTTCCAAATATCCCAAAAAAAACCTAAATTTCTCTTTGAAAATACCCTGCCATGTCTGGGAATTAAACAAGGTCTGATCGAAGGGCCATTCTCCCTGGACGTAAAGTTAAATGGGTTGCCGGGGGCCTGGCAAAGCGGTCATTTGAACTTGCAGTCACCTCACGGCCTGATCCGCAGGATGGATTTATTATCCAAAATTTTCAGCGTCATCAACTTCACAGATCTTCTCTCCTGGAACGGTAATTCGGTCTCGGGGCATAAGGGGCTGAGATATAATAGCCTCACCGTGGAGACTACGGTAAAAAACAACCTGATGAATGTGAATAAAATTGTTTTGAAAGGCAAGGGGGTGAACCTCACCGGCCGGGGCACCATTGCCCTGCAAAACCGTAATGCGGATCTTACCTTCTTTATCGCCCCTCTAAAGATGATTGATTCAGTTGTTACTAGCATCCCTCTGATCGGCAGGGCCCTGGGCGGTAAAAAAGAATCCATTCTCACCTTCCCGGTAGCGGTAAAAGGCCCCCTCAAGGATCCTGAAGTGACAGCCCTGCCGCCTGGCGCCATTGGCCGGGCCACCCTGGAATTTGTTATAGATACCCTCACTCTGCCTTTCCGTATTCTCAAACCTTTCTTTCCCGATGCAGATTTAAAACCGGCCCCAAGCAAATAAAAACTTGCTTTATTACTGATACAGTGTATAAAGAGGGGCTATTTGTATCATAATGGGAAGCAGCTATAACAAATCGCGCAATTCTCTTGTTTTAGAGATTGGGCGTTTTTTTTTTGGCTTCGCCCACTCCCCTCTGCACATAATCGTCAGACGATAGACCTCCGTGCAGCCCCACTTAATCCAAAAAAGAAACCTATGAAGACATTTGCGGAAATTGGCATCAATAACGACATAATCAAAGGACTATTATCTCTGGGATTTCAGGAACCAACCCCGGTTCAGGCTCAGGTTATCCCGTTAATGCTAGAGAAACAGACCGATATGGTAAGCCTGGCCCAAACCGGCACGGGCAAAACAGCCGCCTTTGGGGTGCCGTTAATTCAAATGATCAACAGCAAAAGCCGGCAGACTCAAGGCCTGGTTCTATGCCCAACGCGGGAGCTTTGTGTGCAGGTTGCCAGGGATATGAATGCCTTTGCCCGTTATATTGACAGGCTAAATATAGTGGCAGTTTACGGCGGCGCTAGTATTGAACCGCAGATTAAGGCCCTGCGTAAAGGCTGTCAGATTATTGTTGCCACCCCCGGCCGTCTGAATGACCTGATAAACCGTGGCCAGGTTAATTTATCATCCCTCAGTTATGTGGTGTTTGATGAAGCCGATGAAATGCTGCAAATGGGTTTTATGGATGACCTGAATGCCATACTGTCCCAAACCCCGCCAGAAAAAAGCACCTTGTTGTTTTCGGCCACAATGTCGAAAGAAGTCGCCAAAATAGCTCGTAAATATATGTCTGACCCCGTTGAGATTACCATTGGCAAACGTAATGCGGGCGCGGAAAACGTCAGCCACGAATACTACATGGTTCGCGCCAGAGATCGCTATCTTGCCCTGAAGCGTATTGTTGACAACAGCCCCGATAATTATGCAATTATATTTTGCCGTACCCGTAAGGATACCAATGAAACAGCCAATAAATTGATTCAGGACGGCTATAATGCCGATGCCCTGCATGGCGATTTATCACAGGCCCAACGCGATCAGGTAATGAAAAAATTCCGCTGCAGGAATTTACAATTACTTGTGGCAACCGATGTTGCGGCCCGCGGTCTGGACGTCAATGATCTAACCCATGTAATCCACTACAATCTTCCCGATGATATTGCCGGTTACACGCACCGGAGCGGTCGTACCGGCCGGGCTGGGCGTACCGGGATATCCGTGGCGATTGTTCATTTGAAAGAACGATATAAAATTAGAGAAATCGAAAAAAAGATCGAAAAGAAATTCAAACTTTGCCGCATCCCTTCCGGTAAAGAAATTTGTGAGAAACAACTGGTCAGCCTGCTTGATATCGTGAAAAATATTAAAGTCAACTATGAGCAGATAGATGCGCTCTACGAAAAAATTTCAGAAAATTTTGCCGACCTGGACCGGGAGGAAATCATCAAAAAATTTATTTCCCTGGAATTGAGGCGGTTTCTGGACATACAGAATGCCCCGGACCTTAATGTCAATGTCAGCGCCGAAAAGCAACGGGGTAAAAAATCCCGGCCACGCCGAGATTCCAGAGTCTCGCAAGCTCGCTTACCTGGCGCCAGGGCAGCGGTACGACAATGTTCGTATGCGAATGACAGCCATAGTTTCAGCCGCTTTTCTCTCAATGTCGGGCGGCGCGATGGTATCCTGCCGCAAGGACTTATGGGCAGAATCAACCGCATTACCGGAGGCGGAAATATTAGGATCGGGAAAATTGAGATTATGCGAAACACGACCCACATTGAGGCAGACAGTAAATTCAGCCGCCAAATACTTGGCGCCTTCGATGATTTTAAAATCAATGGCAAGACCGTTGTCATTAAGACGGCTCGGGACAATAAAGACGCAAATCGCCCTAAACCGGCCGGAATACGCCGCCGCAAGGGGCCTAATCACAAAACCTCAGGCAGCAAAGCATAGATTCGGCCCCTGGCAAACCTTTGAGAATCAGATTGCCCGGCGGTAGGCCTTAGCCTTATTGGGCATGGGTTTGAAGGGTTGGTATAAGAAACGAAATAATTGGCGAAAACGGCCAAATTTTTTAACCGTAAGGTCATTACACCTGCACCGGGCGCAACAGAGGCTGTAGTCATGCGATTCATCGAGCCATTCCCATGAACCCCGCATGATTACCGGCGACAATTGCCGCATACAGGCTTCGCACAACCAAACCTCTTTATTCCTTATTTCCCATTTCTGCATAAGTTTTTACGAACTCCGAATACCCCTAATTAGTGACATCGCTGAAAATGAATGGCTGAACCATGTATATTCATCGGCGAAAACACGATTTACTTTAGTTCACGGCCTCAGGAATTCAACAAAGTAACTACTCATCCCCCCCGTAATACCAATAACCACAGGCGAAGGCCAATTTTCATTGAAAACAAAACAAAAAAGAGCTAATGATTACGGTCTAATAAAAAGTCCGAGTTTCGCGCCATCATGACGATCAGTACAACAAATAACCGGTGGCTGCCCACTTGAAACAGCGAGACGCCAATTAAATGGAACTTATAACCACTCATCTGCATGCCGATTTTGACGCCCTGGCGGCCATGATCGCTGCGCATAAACTCTATCCTGAGGCGGTTCTTGCCTTTCCCGGCTCCCAGGAAAAAAATGTCCGGGACTTCCTGAGTCAGGGCCGGCAATATGATTTTTGGCGCCTGAAAAACATCCCCATTGACCAGATAACCAGGCTTATTGTGGTTGACACCCGCCAACGGAATCGTATCGGTAAGTTTGCGGAATGTCTTGATAATCCCAACCTGGAGATTCATCTCTTTGACCATCATCCCGATGCGCCCGGCGATATCAGCGGTGATTACGAAGTAGTCAGAGATGCAGGCTCCACAACTACCATTCTGGTGGATATATTTCAGCAGCGTAATACCGAAATCAGCGCCGATGAAGCCAGTTTGCTGCTACTGGCCATTCACGAGGACACCGGCTCCTTCACCTTTGATTCCACCACGCCGGGTGATTTAAGCGCCGCCGCCTGGCTCATGCACCAGGGTGCGCAGGTAAACATAATCAGCCAATTTATTGCCCAGGATCTATCGGCTTATGAACTTGGTCTGCTCAATGAGATGGTGAACGGCGCCGCAACTTATACCATTCAGGGCGTTGATCTGGTTATAGCCAAACTGAGCGTTAAGGATTATGTCGATGAATTTGCCCGGCTAGTGCGAAAATTTATGGTCATGGAGAATCTTAACGCCATATTCGCCCTGGCCCGAATGGGTGACCGGATTTATTTGATTGCCCGCAGCCGCATCCCAGAGGTCAATGTGGGCAATATCGCCCAGGAATTCGGCGGCGGCGGCCATGCCTCGGCGGCCTCAGCCACCATTAAAGGGATGACCCTGGTAGAGGTGGAGGAAAAACTTGTCCAGGCTCTGCATAAATGTGTCCTACCCGCTAGCCGGGCTCTTGATCTAATGTCGGCTCCGGTGATCTCGGCCGGCCCTGACGTCAGCATTGACCAGGTTCATGAAATTCTGACCCGCTACAGTATAACTGTTCTGCCAATTGTCGAGGGTGATAAACAGCCGGCGGGCCTCATCTCCCGGCGGGTGGTGGAAAAGGCTATTTTTCACGGTCTTGGTGGACTGCCGGCCAGTGATTATATGACTACTGATTTTGCCGTTCTACCACCAAGTGCCACTCTGGCCGACATTCAGGAGGTAATAATCGGCCATCGGCAACGATTTATTCCCGTATTGGAAAACGGCAGAATGTTGGGCGTAATTACCCGTACCGATCTGCTGAATATTTTGATTAAGGATCCGTCTCACTCCCCCGCCTCTTTCCATCGAGACGGTCAGCCTTCTATTGAACGAAATCGTAATTTACAAAATCAGCTGTTTGCCGAACTGTCATCCCGTATGATGGAATTACTTCGTATTATTGGTGAGGTAGCACAGAAATATAATTATACCGCCTATGCCGTGGGCGGTTTTGTCCGGGATGTATTGCTGCATATTCGTAATTTGGATCTGGATATCGTTATTGAGGGAGATGGCATTGATTTTGCCAAACAATTGGCCAAACGTCTGCAGGGCAAGGTTCGGGCCCACAAAAAATTTAATACCGCCTTGGTGAAATTGGCCGATGGTTTCAAGGTGGATGTGGCCACTGCCCGGTTGGAGTATTATGAATATCCTGCCGCCATGCCCATTGTGGAACTAAGCTCCATTAAGCTAGATTTATTCCGCCGTGATTTTACTATTAACGCCATGGCGATTCATCTAAATCCTGATAAATTCGGGCTGTTAGTGGACTTTTTTAATTGTCAAAACGACTTGCGTGACCGACAAATTCGGGTTTTGCATAATTTAAGTTTTGTCGAAGACCCGACCAGGATTTTCAGAGCCATTCGCTTTGAACAGCGAATGGGATTTTCCCTGGGTAAGTTAACCAGTAAGCTTCTGAAGAACGCGGTCAAAATGAATATGTACGACCGCTTTACCGGCGGCCGTTTTTTCCACGAGTTAAAGATGATTCTTGCCGAGGAAAATCCCCAACCAGCCATATACCGCTTACAGCAATTCGGGCTGTTGAAGTTTCTGCATCCGGCCTTGGTACTCGATCAACGGCTAAAAAATATTTTAATGGAAACACACCGCTGTCTGGCCTGGTATAAACGACTCTATCTGGACACACCCTGCCGGCAGTGGCAGGTATTTTTACTGGCTCTGACCGCCCGCCTGAATGGCAGCCAGGTCAAGGAATTTTTACAAAAATTTGAGGTGTTGGAACGGGATCAGCATATAATCACGCGCAATAAGACGGCGGTAATAAAGGCGCTGAACGCACTCCGCTCATGTGCCATGCCCACCGGGACGGATCTGGCCGGGAAATTCGGCCGGCCAAATCCCGGTGAGCGTAACACAAAAATTGAGCCAACTTACACCCTGCCGCTCCCGGCCAGTAAAATATACAGTCTTCTGCACGGCCTCAGCATTGAGGGTCTGATTTATCTGATGGGGGCGGCCAGTAAAAGCTGCCACCAGCTTGTTTCCCTATATGTTACGAAACTACGGGGCATAACAACCGTGCTTGACGGCAACGATCTTCTCCATATGGGGTATGAGGCCGGGCCGCAATTTGCCGTTATTCTTCAGAAGCTGTTGGAGGCCAGATTGGACGGTCTGGTGGAAGGCCGCGCGGCTGAAGAAACATTTGTGAAAAACAATTTTAAAAGCGGTACGACAACGATCGTATGCGAAGGACGCTGATATGACAGGAACATCACTGCTTATCTGGGGAATGATATTTGGGACGATTGGAATGGGGTTCTTTTCCTACGGCAAGAAACAAACGGCTATCGTGCCGTTGTGTACGGGTATTGCTCTATTTGTCTTCCCCTATTTTATCTCAAACATATACGCCTTGGTCACCGTTGGCGTTATTCTAGTAATAATTCCGTATTTTGTGAGGATCTAGGTTAGGCGGTGAGATTCACCAGGGTAAAAAGGTCTGCTGACGTCCCGGTCTTGTGGGCTAAATCAGTCTTAATTTTTTGGAGGTTATTTACCGATTCGTACCGGCAGGATAGCGTAACCGGCTGATACAACCGCTCCAAGGTTGGCAGTAACTGCGCCAGATGAGCGCTGACATGGGCCGCCGCCGCGCGGCTGGCCATGGTGAAGCGGCCCCGTAATTCCTTGCCCTGACCGGATAATTGCAAATGCATCTCACCCAGACGGCTCATGGTGAGATAAAAAGAGACCGCGTATTCCGGCAAACTTGAGTCACTGCCCCGCCCCTCCTGCCGGTTAAATGAAAACAACCATTCACCCCACCCCGAAGTGCCGGCAAAGAAACATGGGTATAAAAACAGATTTTGGCCCTGTTGGCTGACCGGAGCCAGACTATTCAATTGGGCGTGGGCTCCAAATAAATTTTGCAGCGTGGAAACAGCGTTCTCAGCCGTCTGCGAAGCCTGCCTGCCATCATGCCTAGTCAACACGGCAAAAGGATCAAATAAGGTATTATCAGCCGTGCCGCCATTACTCATTGCGGCGATAAAGGCCAATAATTTTACCGGATCGGCTTGGCTCCCCGCCCCATAAGCCGCCAAACCGGGAGGCAGATTATGGGCCAATGGATTTGCGCTAGCGCCCAACAGGGGCAGCAACAAACGCATAATAGCCGGCATGGCCTTCTGCGGCCCGGCCAAAACCAGTTCAGAACCGGAACCGCCGAACTGCTCAAACCAGATCTCCCGGCCAACTTCGAGAGGGACAAGAGAATCGGCCGTCAACACCCCGGCCGCCGTTTTTACCAAATATCCGCCGGAAGTTTTGGCAATGACTGTCCCCCGCACCAATTTGCCGGCGGGGGCATTGGCAGCCCGGCCCTGCCCCGATTGCGGGGCAGGCCCCCTATTGACGGCCTCTTTGGCCGGCCTGGGGAGAAGCTCTGAAGAGACTTGGTTAATTTTTATAGAAACCATATCGGCTGATTCAGGCAATTAAAATTACGGCGCTGCGGCCCTGCAGGGTAATTTTTTTTGTCCGTACCCTAATTCCCCGCGCATCGTCAACAATATCATGGGGTGAGGACGCTGCCGTATCAACAATGAGCCGCCAGTCCTTACCATTTGGCGGCTCCGGCAATTCAACCATCTTGGGACGAACGCCGCTGCTGAGGGCCACAAAAAAATCGTTGTCCCGCCCTTTCCCCGCCAGGACAAAACACAGAATCTTAGCATCGGCGGCCCAGTCAGCCTCCCCTTTTTTGAGTCCCTGCCAGGTGATTTCCTGCTCCGGCGACTCAAAAAAATCATGCCTGCGAAAAACCGGATGATTTTTCCGCAGGCGAATCATATAACGGAAAAAACGATGTATTGCCCTATTTTCATTCACCAGATCCCAATTCAACCAACTTATGTCGTTATCCTGACAATAAGCGTTATTATTGCCGCCCTGGCTGCGGCCAAATTCGTCACCGGCTAGCAGCATGGGAGTACCCTGGGATATGAGCAGGATAAGGGCCGCCGTCCGTATCCTGCGCTCACGCAGAATGATAATCTTCCGAACCGCACAATCGCCCTCTCTACCGCTGTTCCAGCTTATATTATGCTCTTCACCGTCCTGATTTTTCTCGCCGTTGGCACCATTATGTTTCCGGTTATAACTCACCAGATCGCGCAGGGTAAAACCATCATGACTGGTAATAAAATTGATGGAATTATATGGTCTCCGGCCGCTTGCCTGATACAGATCGGCGCTTCCCGCTAGCCTGGTTGCCAACTGCGCTACGCAGCCATCATGAGCACAGAGAAAGGCCCTGACATCATCCCGAAAACGGCCGTTCCACTCAGACCAATGCCCATTAGCGGAGAAACTGCCTACCTGGTATAGACCTGCCGCGTCCCAGGCCTCGGCAATGATCTTTGTTCTGCTCAACACAGGATCAACGGCGATCTCCTCAACCAGGGGCGGATTTTTTATCACCCCGCCATCCTGGGCTCGGCTGAATATGGAAGCGAGATCAAAACGGAAGCCATCAATATGCATCTCTACCACCCAATAACGCAGGCAGTCAATAATCAGGCGGCGTACCACGGGATTATTACAATTTACCGTATTACCACAGCCGGTGAAATTCAGATGGGCGCCAGTCTCAGAATCCCTCATATAGTATGTGGCGGGGGCCAATACCCGAAAACTGCTCAAAGAACTTTTTTCATGGGCCTCACCGGTATGGTTAAAAACCACGTCCAATATCACCTCAATACCGGCCCGGTGCATCTGCCGCACCATGGTTTTAAACTCCAACGCCGCCTCACCTGGAACTCCGGCATAGGC
>JAADIV010000037.1 GCA_013151175.1 Deltaproteobacteria bacterium
TTTGGCAGTATTTCCAATGCCATGGCCCAAAGCTGCGATTCATTCACGGTCTGGATAGTCGCGTAGACATGCAGAAAAAATTTAGTGATCTGCCCGATGATATAGCGGCCAAAGCCCTGGCTCATCCTGCTGTCCGCGGTCTGCGGCGGCGGCCCAGAGTTTTTGTTGATACCAGTGATTTTACCTCTATTGATTATGGTGACATCCTCTGGGTCGATGAGCGTTTTTTCCTGATTATCGCCTATACCAGAGAGGGGCGTTTCGGGGTTGATGACCAGCCAAAACAATGGGTTCCCAAGGTAGTAGATCTAAACAGCGGGGTGGCTTACATCATCAAGCTGGTTTTTCATGAGACCTTTGAAATTACCTTTGGGCAGTTTAAGGTCACCTGTTATCGGAGCCCGGAAAAGGAGGCTCGTATTCTCGAACTGGTCAGGGGGCACGAAAGGTTCATGCAGGGTTACGGAGTTGAAGATGAGGCCGGTAATCTGGTTCGGATTCTGGATATTATCAGGGGGTGGCGCTTAGATAAATATATCCATCGTTTTAAAGGCAGTCACGAAGAATACTTTGTCAGTCAATTACCAGCTGTTTTAAGGGAGTTTGTGGAATGTATTAAGGCCATAGGCCTTATCCATGCTCATGGCATGCGTCATGGCGATATCAGGCGGGACCATATTTTTGTAGAGTTTGATACCGGGCTTTTTCGCTGGATTGATTTTGACTATGATTTTTATCTGCCGGAACGTCCATTTTCTCTTGATCTTTTTGAGCTCGGCAATATCTTATTATATCTAATTGGCCGTGGTAACTTTTACCCCAACAAGGTTTTGGAAAATCCCCGGATGGGACGTAAGGTTTTTGATTTATTGGACGATAATGATATATCCCTGCTGTCGAAAAATCGGATAGTAAATCTTAAAAAGCTCTTTCCATATATCCCTAAATCTTTAAACGATGTAGTTATGCATTTCGCGCAGGGAACCCCGGTTTTTTATGATACCGTATCAGAATTGGCCAATGACCTGGAAGGCTGTCTGACAACAATGTAAGGGTCTGCCATGAAAAATGATGAAATCCCAGAAATTAATCTAAACTCCCTGCTTGATAGAATTCAAACGGAAGGTGTTCAGAAGGCAGAGAGCGAGGCGGTCGCAATAATTAAAGCCGCTCACGGCAAGGCCGATTTAATCATTGCGGCTGCCCGTCAGGAGGCCAGGGCCATCAGTGAAGAGAGCGAGGCGGAGATGATAAAACGCCGTGAAGCGAGTTCAACCAGCCGTCTTACTCAGACCGGCCGGGATGTTGTTTTAAATGTTAAAGGCGGGATCATTGTCCTTATTGAAAACATTCTCCGGCATAAATGCCGTTCTTTTCTGAAAGATAAAAATTTAGAGGTGCTTATTCTTCGGGTGATCACCAGTTGGCAGGCAGAACATAAAACCCTGAACCTGGAAATTTTAGTTAATGAACAGGAGAGGCAGAGCATTTTTGATGAACTTATATCCACTTTTCAACAACAGGCTGAAAATGGCATCGAGGTAAAAGGGCATCCGGACATTGCGGCGGGTTTTCGTTTCGGCATAAAGGGCAGTCACCTTTATTATGATTTTACCGATCAGGCAATTGCCGAAACAATAGCTCAATACCTGAGGCCGGAGCTGGCCGCTTTGCTGGTGGCCGGGGGCTGACCGTCAACCCAAGGTTGTCTCCGACCACGATTCAAGCCCTGAGATAGTGGATAAATTTTATCCGGCAAAATATAACGGGGTAATGCTGTATGCAAGGCTATTATTACACTATCTGTTCACTACCTCATCTTGTTTTTTCCGCCTTATCGCCCCCCTTAAACAGTATTACTTTTTTGCTTCTCTGTGAAATAGAACTTGGCCCGGAGGATATGAGCCTCATAAACTCTATAACTCTGCTGCCTCCCGCTGTTGTGCCAGATACGCTGCCGTCAGTCAGCAGGCGATGGTATAGCGCTGAAAGACAATTAAGGCAGGAATTAGCCCGCCAGCGTGCGGCTCGGCTTGGCCGGAATGATTTTATCCCTCAAACCGCGGTCAGCCCCTTTATTAAAAAAATTGTCCGGCAGGTCATGGCCCTTGACTCTCCCTGGGAGGCCGACAAGATGCTTGATCTGGCCCGTTGGCAGATATTGAATGAATTGGCCGCTGAAGATGATTTTGGCCTGCCGTATCTTGTGGTTTATTGTTTGAAACTTAAATTTCTGGAACGCCGCGCCTCTTTTAACCAGCAGTCCGGACAACGGCTGCGCCAGAAAATTATCAATCAGATTAACTGGCCGGAGAGAACCCTTTAATGATTATGAACGGTATTATCTACGGCATTAACAAAAACATGATTACCGTCGAGTTCAATGGTGATATCCGTCAGAATGAGGTGGCCTATGTCCTCCTGGGAGATCAACGATTAAAATCAGAGGTTGTCCGAATCAGCGGGAATCTGGCCGATCTCCAGGTTTTTGAGGACACAAAAGGTCTGCAAAGGGGTGATAAAGTTGAGTTCAGCGGTGAGTTACTTACGGTACAATTAGGTCCTGGGCTCCTGGGACAATTATTTGACGGTCTCCAAAATCCTCTCCATAAACTTGCCGACCATTACGGACTATTCCTGAAAAGAGGGAAGGCGGTTGAAGCCCTGCCCGCGGAGCAGCTCTGGCAGTTCAGCCCGGCGGTTAAACCCGGCGCCATGGTGCGGGCTGGTGATAGTCTTGGCACGGTTCCTGAAGCCTTTTTTAAGCATCAGATCATGGTGCCCTTTGATATGGCGGGGGATTATGAAGTAGTAGAGATTGCTGCCGCGGCTGAATACAGGGTTAATGATAAGATCGCAGTTATTAAGGATGACAAGGGAACATTATGGCCCTTGATGATGAATTTTTTCTGGCCGATACGCAAACCGGTAAATATCTACCAGGAAAGATTGAGGCCGGTTGAGCCTCTCATTACCCAGATCAGAATTATTGATACCATGTTCCCGGTGGCTAAGGGCGGTACATTCTGTATTCCAGGGCCCTTCGGGGCTGGAAAAACTGTTCTGCAGCAACTTACCAGTCGTAACGCCCAGGTGGATATCGTTATTATCGCGGCCTGCGGGGAGCGGGCTGGTGAGGTGGTGGAAACGATCCGCCAATTTCCGCAAATCACCGATCCGTTGACCGGCAGATCGCTTATGGAAAGAACAATTATTGTTGGTAATACCAGCTCCATGCCGGTGGCAGCCCGGGAATCATCCGTTTATACCGCTGTCAGCATGGGGGAGTATTATCGGCAGATGGGTCTTGATGTCCTGTTGCTGGCCGACTCCACCTCACGCTGGGCACAGGCCAT
>JAADIV010000195.1 GCA_013151175.1 Deltaproteobacteria bacterium
CCCAACGCCACGGCGGCAATGGATACCTCGATACCAAGAGTATGGTCAGAATAACCAACAGCCAGTCCCAGGGTTTCCGCCATGGTTTGCATAGCCCGAAGATTAACATCTGCCATTGGGGTCGGATATTCGGTATTACAATGAAGAACGGTTATCTTCCCGGCAGGTATTCCGTTTTTCAGTAAAACACGCACTGCGTCCTTGACCTCCGCCATATATGACATCCCGGTGGAAAGGATTATCTCTTTACCGAATGAGGCAATCTTTCGCAAAAGCGGCAGGTTGGTGATTTCACCGGATGGAATTTTGAAAATATCCTGCATCTTGTTCAGCATCTCGGCGCTTTCAAGATCAAAGGGCGTGGAAAGAAATATGATCTGCCGCTTTTTACAATAATTCGCCAATTCCCGAAAATCATCATTTCCAAGTTCAAGTCGTTTCAGCATCTCGAATTGCGACTCCTCCCCGGCGGTTGTTTCTTGCTGATAGGCCGCCTTTTCGGCATGACGACAGACCATATTCTCCGTCTTAAAGGTTTGGAATTTTACCGCGTCCGCCCCCGCCTCGGCGGCGGCATCAACCAATTTCATAGCCAAATCAAGACGGCCGTTGTGATTTACTCCCGCCTCGGCAATTATAGCGGTACGACTACGATCGTATGCGAATGTCTTACTCATTACCCATGGCCTTTATAAGAGAATTGGCTAAGATATCCCGCATAATAACGGCCCCGCCGCCAATGACAGACTGACGGCCAATAATCGTGTATTCCCGAATAACCGCCCGGCTGCCGACAAACGACTGCTCCCCAATTTTCACTCCGCCGTTTACAAGGGCTCCGGTCGCAATATGGCAGTGATCTCCTATCTCGGCATCATGCTCAATCAGGGCATTGGAGTTGACAATACAATTATTCCCCACTACAGCCCCGGCATTTACTATAGCCCCGTGCATAACAATGCTTCCCCGGCCAATTGCGGCATGTGGCGAGACGTAAGCTCTTGGTGAGATAATAATTGGCATGTCCGCCTGCAAGTCCATTAGTCTTTGATAAAGCCGCAATCTTGGGGCTGCCGTTTTAATCTGACCAATGGTAATCAGAAAGGAATGCGACTCAGCCAGTGCCTCCAGATCATCGTCATTGGCAATGATTTTATAGGACAATATCTGCCGGCCTTTTTTATCCGCCAGATCAACTATTCCCGCGATGGTGTAGCGGCCTGCCTGTTCAATCACGTCAATACATGATTTACAATGGCCGCCGCCGCCTATTAAGATAATTTTTTTATTCATAATCGCACGCTGCTCGGCAAATTAACAATTCGTTCACTAAGCCACACGGCATTAGCCATTTCATCAGTCTGACAATGGGCGTATATGGGCATGGTCGGTAGTAAATTCCAGGCGGGCCGCGCCATAATATTGCTAGCGGCACAGGCCTTAATAAGATTATCCCTGGCAGTTGAATCCGGCATGATAACGGCATTTAACCAATAATTAGACCGGCATGATTCCGGCTCTGAAACAAAACTAATCCCGGCGGTCTCTTTGAAAAAATTACGATATTCCCCGGCAAGCTGCCGCTTATCTGCGATAAAGCGGGGCAGATTTTCCAACTGAGCGCAGGCCAGAGCGGCGTTTATATTCGGCAGCCTATAATTAAAACCTATTGCGTCATGCTCATAGAGGTAGGGATGCGGCATCTTCGCCGTGGTGGTTAAATGTTTGGCGCGCGCCGCCAATTTTTCATCGTCTGTAACGATAACCCCGCCGCCGCCGCAGGTAATGGTCTTATTGCCGTTAAAGCTGTAGATCCCAAGGCGGCCGAAGGTACCGGTCTGTCGCCCGTGCCGGGAGCTGCCCAGGGATTCGGCGGCATCTTCAATGAGGTTAATATTACGTTCCTGACAAATTGCGGTGATTTCCTCAATTCGGCAGGGGTGACCAAAGGTGTGCATGGGCAGACAGGCGGCGATCCGGCGGCCGCTTTCCTTGTTCCGGCAGTCGGAGGTGGTCTGCTCCGTATTATTATCCAAAAACGTCTTCAAGGCAGCGGCGGACATCCCCATGGTATCGCGGTCAACATCAATAAATACAGGCCATACAGGCCGCGCCCGGCAATAGCTGACGGCGTTGGCGGTGGCAACAAAAGTCAGAGGCTGGGTCAGCACCTCATCCCCGTTCCGCACACCGCCAACCATAAGGGCGGTATGCAGGGCGGCGGTGCCATTCACCGTCGCCACCGCGTATCCCGCCCCGGTGTAGTCACAAACCATCTCCTCAAAACGATTGACATACTCGCCAACGGACGAGACAAAGGTGGAATCCACAGCCTTACAGAGATACTCCTTCTCCCGGCCGATAAAGCGAGGCTCATGAAGCGGAACAAATTCCTTCTCCGGATAAAGCGAATGAATAAAGGCGCAGACCTCGTTATACATTATAGATATCGGCCTTATATTTTTTGAGATTTTCAGGATCGGCGAACCAGGCAATGGTCTTTTCAAGCCCCGCTTTAATTGTGTATTCAGGTTTAAAGCCGGTTAAGGCCTTAATCTTGCTGTTGTCGCACCAGAGACGGAACACCTCGGAATTTTCCGGCCGCACCCGTTCTTCTTCTGTAACTATTCTGGTATCACTACCCATAATTTCCTTAATCAGATTTACCAGATCGGCCATGGAAATCTCATAATTGGAGCCGATATTCACCGTCTGCCCCACGGCCTCATCACATTCCGCCAAAGATAGAAAACCCCGGCAGGTATCGGTGACAAAATTAAGATCCCTGGTTGGCCGCAGATCGCCGAGTTTAATCTGCCGGGCGCCATTGGCAATCTGGGTAATAACGGTTGGAATTACAGCCCGGGCCGACTGCCGCGGGCCATAGGTATTAAAGGGCCGGGCGATAACGAGGGGCAGATTAAAGGTATTATAAAAACTCGTGGCCAGGGCATCGCCGGCAATCTTGGTGGCGCTGTAGGGAGACTGAGGCTGCAGGGGATGTTTCTCATCAATGGGCACATATTGGGCCGTGCCATAGACCTCCGAGGTAGAGGTGTGAATCAACCGTTCGCAGCCATTATCAAGCGCCGCCTGGCAGATATTAAGCGTCCCCTTGATATTGGTATCCACATAACTCATGGGAGCGATATAGGAAAAGGGAATGGCGATAAGGGCGGCAAGATGGAAAATGACATCAACCCCTTTGGTAATGGAACGGCAATAATAGGGGTCGCGAATATCTCCCGTCAATACCTCCAGGTCATTGAGGCAATTACAATCTTCCAACCAGCCCCAGTTATTGAAAGAGTTGTACTGGCTCAAGGCCTTGACTCTGCCGCCTCGCGCTGCCAGCATCTCCGTGAGGTGGGAACCAATAAAACCATCGGCACCGGTTACAAGGATTGTTTTCCCTGAAAGTCTCATAATTACTTATCCCAAAGGATTATTGGATACTGCCGTTAACGGCAGCCATTTCTGTAATCTTGCTCTTTACCTGCTCATAGGCCGCCCTGGCTGCTTCAAGCTGGCCGTTCTCCCGGTAGCAGTCGCCCATTTTTTTAAGCAAATTTATATGCTCCGGCTGCCGGACAAAACCCTGCTCATAGGCCAGAACAGCATCGGCATACTGGCCGTCAGAGAACAAACTATCGCCGATTCCCTCCCAATAGGAGGCAAATTCAGGATTAATCTTTATTGCCTGATTAAGCGCCAGAATGGCCTCATTAAAATCACCGGCGGCAAAGAGGGTATCAATGAGAGCACGATGAAGCTCAACCTTATTTGAGGCATAATTAAGGCCCTTGCGGAAATCAGCCGCTGCCTCCTGGATTTTACCCTCATTAAACAATAAGCCGCCGTGATTTAAATAAAGAGCCGCCAACAGGTCGGGTGCCAGACTTGCGGATAAATCCCGGCGCTTTTTATCGAGGTAATCATACCATGGCTCTATAGCCTTTGAGGCCGACTCCAGATCACCGTTTTCCAGGTGAGACTTACAAATCCCCATATCTTCACGGATAATGCTGTTTAGTTCTGCCAAAAGTTGATCGTGATCAGGGACAATCCGCAGTCCTTTTTTAACCATATATATAACACTTGGCCAACGACCGCCCCCCGCCCTGAAATACCTGGTATAGGTCAGGAAATCATCG
>JAADIV010000114.1:0-12644 GCA_013151175.1 Deltaproteobacteria bacterium
GAGAGATTTGCCAATCGGTAAAATTATTGTCAGCCAACCGGATTATGGCCTCGTAATAAAACTTTATCTCCGCCTCCAGAATGACCGGAGGCAAAGCCCAGATAAGACCACGTTGCAACGGCCCCGGAATAGATTGCCTTTTGAATTGTTGCAGGGTTTTGACTGAGAGGGTAATTATTATCCTGTCCGGTTGAATATTGGCGGGTAATTTTCGCAGCATATTCAGATCATCTATCTTCAACCACCAGGTGATCGGCACAGCGACCCGGTGGTGGCCGGTAAACTTATTCTTTGATCTCAGATGCTGTCTAGGAATTTTTTTATCAGCGGCACAGAGATGTTTACAAAGATCATTAATTTGTTGATTGGTCTGGCACCGCCGTACCAGATTCTTAAACTGACCCGGCTGCATCATCAGGCGGCGAACCGCTTTGGCACGAGATTCCTTACTGTCAACCTTGTAGATACCGTCTCCGGCAGATACCTCAAGCGGCAGGGGTAATTTAATCTCATCACCGGCAGAGGCGCTAGCCACAGCTAAATCATCTAGCCACATCTCATTAATGGTAAAGGAAGTTCGTTCGCCACTTTTTTCCAGATGAACCCGCAGCCGGTCACCGACCGTTAGAGCCTTACGCAGCTTAATTTTCACCCAGCCCTGTTTATCGGCTGTCGCTGCCCTGCCAATGAAAAGACCGATGTTGCCGGAATGTTGGGGAGAGATCAGTTCGGCATCATCACGCCGGACGAAATAGCCGCCACTGGTATTGCGGCCCATGGCAGTGGCCAACATATTTTCAGCCTCAGCCATACTCTTATTGTCGCCGGGATTATCGAGAACCAGGCGGTAGGCCGTTACGACCTGCTCCACATATTGCCGATTACGCATTCGCCCCTCAATCTTGAGCGAGGTTATGCCCGCCTCACGCAGTCGGTCTACAAAACTTAAGCCTTGCAAATCGTTCATGGAAAACAAATAACCAGCCGCCCGATCCTTTTTGTCATTCTGCCAGGCATAACGCCGCCGGCATGGCTGCGAACATCTGCCGCGTAAACCGCTTTTGCCGCCCAGGAAGCTACTGAACATACAAAGACCTGAATAAGAAAAGCACATGGCGCCGTGGACAAAGGCCTCTAATTCCACTGTAGTACCGCTCCCGGCGGCCGCAGCGATCTCATCAAGCCGCATCTCCCGAGCTACAACAACCCGTTCAAACCCCATATCGCCAAATTGGTGAACCGCCAGGGAGTTATGGGCGCCAAGTAATGTGGAGGCATGCAGTGATAATTCAGGGAAATAGCGTTGCGCCAGAAATAACAGGCCAAGATCCTGGATAATCAAGGCGTCAACCCCAATTTCAGTGAAGAAAGCCAATAGTTTTACCGCATCCGAGACCTCGGAATCCTTCAGCAGCGCGTTCATTGCCACATAGATTTTTACGTCGTGCTCATGGGCATAACTGGCCATGGCGGCGCACTCCTCCAGGGTAAAACGCTTGGCCAAGGCCCTGGCGTTAGCGGCCGGCGCTCCGATATAAACCGCGTTGGCGCCGCACTCCACCGCCGTTTCAAATACCTCCAGAGTGCCAGCCGGTGCTAATAATTCCAAATGATGTCCTTATACTTTTCGTGTAATTTCAGCCATTATTTCAGCGGCTTATTTGTTACAGAGTGGGTTCTAATTAAGCTTGAGCAAGGGAATAACAAAATAAAAATTATTCCCTCCCCTAGTCGGTTCATAACCCACTATACCGCCGTGCATTTCAATCACATATTTGATGAAGGCCAGACCATGGCCACGGCTCAAGTCATCACTCGTATTCCGCCCCATAAAGCCGTCCTCGAACAGAGAGCCGGTTTCATCCGGGGCAATATGTTCCCCGGTACTGAAGACATTCAGTTTGATAGCGGCCTCTCCGGCGCCGAAATAATTTTCTATAATTTTGCGGCCATAGGCAACAAACTTGTGCGATTCTCCGTGTTCATCAACAATGCTTTGCGTATATTTCAGGGCATTGGAAAATAAATTGGCATATACTTGAGATAAAAGACCAAGATCCGCATTAATTTCTATTTCCTCGCCCCGCATATCCGCCGGTCTTTCAATACTTATACCGCGTATGGCCATCCGTCGTTCGTAATTCTTTAACTGCGGGATGATGATCTCCGCATCTAGTTTGCAGATACGGCGTTGCAGGACAAAATATCCCTTCTCAAAATGATCACGGCGCAGCAGACTTTCCAGAAAAAGGCTGGAATTAACATGGTGCCTGGCAATATCATCGTATGACGAATTCAGCCGTTTTTTAAGTTCAATTACCTTGTCAGCCATCAGCCGGCACAGGCGATGGTCACTATTTTTATCTTTTTTATAGGTCTCGATTATGGCGGATAAATCGCTGAGACTCTCAATATGCCGCCGTAATCTATTAAAAAGGGTCTTGTAATGCATATTGGGGACGATAACATTATGCTCGATATCATCCACCAGGTTATTGATGAATTTCAAATGGTTGATATTGTGTTGGGCTAGCATTTTTTTACGCAGATTATAGCCAATCCGATTGGTGTATTTGGTGAAGAAAAATTTATCTTCCCCGGTCAGATTTCTTAAAGGCCTAACCTCAAAAACGCCCAAAATATTGGCATCATTTTTCTGTTTGTATTCATGAAACCGGGGTGGTTTGCGCTGGATCGGCACAATAAATGACTGGCCGCTTTCGTAGGCGGTATCGCTGGGATGGATATAATCAGGGGCCGGCGGCGGGTCGGTATAAACGCCATTTTTGCTGTCGCAGACCAGTTCAAAATTGCCGCTGTCATCAAGCAGATACAAACTGTTATCGACACCAAAAATATCCTGGGGCACGGAGACGGCAACCCGGAAAAGGTCATGGATTGTATCGAACTCCTGCGCCAGATCAAAAAAAGTCTTCAGGATATCATCTTTTTGGGGGCCGAAATGATACTGGAGATAATCCCGCCGCTTTTGGGCGATGCGGGCCCGGATCCTGGCCAGATTAGCAGATTCTGTTTCATCGCCGTTCATCAAAAAAACCCTCAATGCGGAATTAGCAGCACCTCATCACGTCCGTCTTTTTCAGTCAGCAACACGTCAACATGGTCATTTTGCCGCTCAATTAACTCATAGCCGGCATAATTGGGCTGAATTGGCAACTCACGACCAAATTGCCGGTCAATTAAAACTGCCAACTGAATAGAACGGGGCCGGCCAAAATCCATTATAGCGTCAAGGGCCGCCCTGATGGTTCGCCCGGTGAAAAGGACATCATCCACCAGAATTATGGTATAGTCCTCCACCTGGAAATCGATATTGGTTTCCTTGACCATGGGACTTTGTGAGGCCAGACTCCAATCATCACGGTACAGAGATATATCAAGACTGCCCAAGGGAATATCAACGCCTTCCTTCTCCACGATAATCCCCTTAATCCGTTTCGCCAGAAATACACCGCCCGTGTGAATACCAACAATGGCCAGTTTCTCCACCCCGTAATTACGCTCAATTATCTGGAGAACTATCCGGGCCAGGGATCGTTCAATATCCCGGCCTGACATTATCTGCCGCCTGCCACAGGTCATTTTCTGTCTGCCTCCCTCTGCCAAAAATAATCAATCCCCTTGTCGCAGACCTTATTTACTGCTAGCGGAAAGGCCTCGCACTCGGCGGCAAAGACCTTGGCGGCAATGGTCTCCGGGGTATCGTTATCAGCGAGAGCAACGCATTTTTGCGCAACAATCGGACCTTCATCATAATTATGATCGGCAAAATGCACCGTACAGCCGCTAACCATAACGCCGCGGGCATAGACCGCCCGATGTACCCGCATACCGTAAAAGCCGGGGCCGCAAAATGACGGGATCAGCGAGGGATGAATATTTAAAACAGCCCGTTGCAGAGACGACGGCGGTGTATAGAGCTGCAGATACCCCGCTAGCAAAACTAGCTCAATATCATAATCGGCTATTATTCGGTTTATTGCCTTGTTGGTTCCGGCGTGAAAGGCCGCATAACCATAATTTTCGGCCTTTTGCAGGCCAAGAACGCCGGGAATATTGGCAATAACAACCTCAATACTCCCCCGCATACTCCCATTGGATATACGCTCGTGAAAATTATCCAGGGTTCTGCCCGTCCCGGACAATAATACCGCCATCTTCATAGTCTTATTCTTAATTTAAGTCAGGGTCATTATCAGCATCGACATTATTCAACCACTTGGCAATGGCCGTATCATAGCGGCTAGTCAAATCAAACACCTTGCAAGCCAGGCGAAAACGGGTTTTCAGGGTGGTGTTGCCTGTTTCTTTAATTTCGGTAATAACTCCGGAATAATCGTCCGGATCAACGATAACGGTTACATCGTGATAATTTTTAGCGGCTGCCCTAAGCATGGTCGGGCCGCCAATGTCAATATTTTCAATGGCATTCGGCACCGTACAATCAGCGGCGGCGGTTGCCTTATCGAAGGCATAGAGATTCACCACAATCAAGTCAATAGGCTTGAGATCATGCTCCACCATCTGGGCCAGATGAGCCGGGTTATGACGCTGAGCCAGAATACCGCCATGAATCCTGGGGTGCAGGGTTTTTACCCGGCCGTCCAACATCTCCGGGAACCCGGTATAATCGGCAACGTCTATTACCTCAATACCATTATCACGCATCTTCTTTGCCGTGCCCCCCGTGGATAGTATTTCAATCCCAAGCTCCGTCAGCTGCCTGGCAAAGTTTTCAATCCCAGATTTATCAGTCAGGCTGATAATTGCCCTCGTTATCTTATCCATGAACTTCTCCTTTTTTAACCCTTGCGGGTAAAACTTACAATTAAGCGCCGATCCCTCTTGCCGGGCCGCTTGCGGGGAGCTGCCAGGCTGCCGTCAGCCGACCGCATTAAGCGCCGCTGCTCCGCGTTTTCCTTACGGGCCAATATACTCTCTGCGGTTTCGCTATAGAGTAGAACCGCCTCCCTGGCCGGTCGGCGTTTTTCGTTTAAGCCCTCGATGTATACCACAAATTCGTTTGTTCCCCGCTGAATTCTCAGTTTATTACCAATCTGGACGAGTTTAGCAGGTTTTGAGCGCCGGTCATTGAGATGTACCTTACCGCCGCTAACCGCCTGTGCCGCCAACGATCTCGTCTTGAAAAAACGGGCCGCCCACAGCCATTTGTCAAGCCTTACCCCGTCCTTTGTCAATCACTGCCCCCTTAATTCCGCCCAACGGCCAATCTCCTTCATCAGCCGCTCAGGATCAGAGGCGTTGCTCAGCATCATCTTCTTGAATAACTCGTAATACCTGATTTGAATGAAATCAAATTGGCAGCCAATCCCGCCATCATTGGAATGGATAACCCGGCAGGTAAATTCAACCTGCCCCAACAGGGTAAGGCTGAAATATTCGTTGGGTTCGACTGGCGGCACCAGTTCAAGACTGATAAAGGCTCCGGCGAAACATAAATTTTTTGTTTGGCCCCGCAACGCCAATTTACGGCGGGGAAATTCTAATTTGGCCTTTAAATTCAAGGGCAGGCGAAGATGTTTTCTGCGTTCTTTTCTCATGTTTATCAGCCTCGGCGCTAAAAAACTATCTCTCCTCTTTTGCCGCATTTCTCGCAGTTAACCACAGCATGCTTCTCACTGGCTTTCCACGGAGTTCTTATAATCAGTGTCTTATACTCCTTTTTAGAACAACTTTCGCATAGACAAATTTCCGAATCATCTTTCAATATCCATTTATGCATAATAGCCCCCGTCACACATAATAGTCCGGTGAATAAAAACAAACAGGGAGACAATCAAACGCCTCCCTGCCTGCCGCCAACCATCTGGTCGTTATTGCTCTTACGCCGTTATGCCAAGCTCTTTCTCCTTTTCAGCAATAGCCAGACGAGTCTTAATCACCGTATCAGAAATCAGACTCATGGAATCAATACCGCATTCCACCAGGAAAGTGGCAAATTCCGGGAAATCACTTGGGGCCTGACCGCAAATACCGATCTTTCGGCCCCGGCGTTTGGCGGTATCAATAACCATCTTCACCATGGTCTTAACCGCCTCATTACGTTCATCGTAGATATGAGCGACCAGATCGGAGTCACGGTCAAGACCGAGGGTCAATTGGGTGAGATCGTTTGAGCCAATGGAGAAGCCGTCAAAAACATCACAAAAGGCATCGGCGGCAATGACATTACTGGGGATTTCACACATGACGTAAACCTCCAGGTTATTTTCCCCCTGCACCAGACCAAATTCACGCATAACCTCAATTACCTTGCGGCCCTCCTCCGGGGTTCGGCAGAACGGCACCATCAGCTTAATATTGTTCAGGCCCATATCGTTGCGAACCTTCAATAAAGCCTTACATTCCAGTTCAAAGGCCCGTTTATATTTGGGATCATAATATCTGGAAGCACCGCGCCAACCGATCATGGGATTGCTCTCTTCCGGCTCAAAGAATCTGCCGCCTACCAGGTTGGCATACTCATTACTCTTGAAATCAGACAGGCGGACAATAACGTCCTTGGGATAGAAACCGGCGCCAATCCTTCCTACACCCTCAGCAAGTTTATCAATAAAAAACTGCTTTTTATCACCCGGATAGGCCGCTGTCATCTCTTCAATTTTATTGACAACATCAACTGCCTCTGAGTCTCCATCAGCGGCACGCTTTTTAAGATCATCAAAGTCATAGAGTGCCAGGGGATGAATGCCAATATGAGAGTTGATAATAAACTCTTCACGAGCCAGGCCAACACCATCATTGGGAAGCTGGCTCTCACTGAATGCCTTTTCCGGAATACCGGAGTTCAGCATGATTTTGGTTCTGGTAACCGGAATATTATCAAGATCTATCCTCTCAATTTTAAATTTGAGCAGGCCATCGTAGATATAACCAGCCTCACCCTCGGCGCATGATGCGGTAACCTTGACGCCATTTTTAATTTTCTTGCTGCCGTCAACGGTGCCGATAACGCATGGTATACCAAGTTCTCTGGAGATAATCGCGGCATGGCAGGTACGGCCGCCTCTGTTGGTGACAATGGCACTGGCGATCTTCATAATCGGCTCCCAATCGGGATCCGTCATATCAGTTACCAGAACCTCACCAGCTTTAAAATCACGGATATCGTCCACATTCTCTATAACATGGGTTATACCCTGGCCAATTTTGGCGCCCACGGCCTGACCGTTGGCAATGACCTTACCTTTTTCCTCCATCCTGTACGTTTCTATATACTTTTTGGAGGCCTGAGAGTGAACCGTCTCCGGCCGGGCCTGGACAATGAAGAGATTGCCGGTGCCAACATCTTTGCCGTCCCCATCCTTGGCCCACTCAATGTCCATGCCCTTGCCGTAATGATCCTCAATAATGCAGGCCCATCTGGCCAATTGTAAAATCTCGCCATCATCCAGTATGTAGTGCTGCCGTTCCGCGAGCGTAGTAGGGATATTCTTTACCGGCTCGCTGGCCCCCGCCTCGTCATTATAAACCATCTTGATCTCTTTACTGCCAACCCGCTTGCCAACAATGGGGCATTTACCTTCCTTCAAGGTCGGCTTAAAGATATAGAACTCATCGGGATTAACCGCCCCCTGCACAACATTTTCTCCCAATCCCCAGGCGCCGGTGAGAAATACGGCGTCCTTAAAACCGCTCTCGGTGTCGATTGAAAACATGACCCCGGAGCAGGCCGAATCGCTGCGCACCATCTTCTGGATGGTAATGGACAGATAGACATCCAACTGGCCAAAGCCCTTGTCATGCCGATATGATATGGCACGGTTGGTGAACAGGCTGGCAAAGCATTTGTGACAATTTTTAATTAAGGCGTCCATACCGGAAATATTGAGATATGTCTCCTGTTGACCAGCGAACGAGGCATCCGGAAGATCCTCAGCCGTAGCGGAAGAACGTACTGCTACTGCCACATCCTTGCCGTACTCCTCTTCCATTTTGGCGTATGCCGCCGCTATCTCCCGCAGCAGGTCATCAGGAAATGCCGCCGTCTCAATAATTTCCCTGGCCTGGGCGCCCCTCTGTTGGAGGTTTCTCATGTCGGAGGTATCCAGCCCTGCCAAGGCATCTTTCATCGCCTGTCCAACCCCGGCGGCCTTCAGCAGATAACGATAGGCGTACGCGGTTATCGCAAATCCATGGGGAACAGCGACCCCCTTTGAGGTGAGTTTTTGATACATTTCACCCAATGAGGCGTTTTTACCGCCCACCAGAGGTACATCTTCAATGCCTATTTCGTCAAACCAGAGAATCAATTTTTCATCATGTTTTGTGGTCATCTACTTCTCCCCTTATATGGTTGCAAAAAATTGGATTAGAAACTGTTATTTTTTTACTTATCCCTTGCCAATACTGGTTACACCGCTGCGATTTCAACCGCTTTACCGCCAGGACGGCATAGATTCCGAGACATGAATTATACCACTCTATATATTATATTGTGGCGTATCCGGCAACTATCTTTCCCATAAAATAAAAAATGCATATTTTTCAAGAGTAATATTTTGTTATTGTAATATTTATGGCATGATGTATATGAGATTTTTATTTATTCTCATTTCAGGGCAACCACTAAAGGAATAAGACTAATGGGACATTCTAATCATAACCGCGAGTTATTCAATACTTTTTCCCGATCGAATAAACATACCAGCCGCAATTATTTCGACCTTATCAGAGAATTGGTTAAACAGCGCCGGCAATATACCCCGCAAAGTCAGGCGCATTTGGCCGTACAGGAACAAATTGTCCAAGTTTATAACCAGGTATTCGAGGAAATGCGCCACAACACCGCCAAACCTGTCACCCCCGTGAAATTCGGCACCTCCGGTTGGCGCGGAATCATCGGTAAAGACCTCTTTGTAAGATCCGTCCAACAGGTGGCGCAGGCCATTATTGAAATTTATCAGGGAGCAAATAGTGATGCCTTGGCATCGGCATTGGGCATCACAAACCTGGCAGAGGGCCAAACAAAAGGTTGCGTTTTAGGTTTTGATAACCGTTTCGGCAATGAATTACTGGCCCAGGCCATAAGCGATGTTCTGACCTCAAATGGCTTTAATGTTTATTATGCCGGCGAATCAACCACCGGCACTTTGTCGGCGGCAGTTCTTGAACTTAAAGCCGCCTTTTCGATAAATTTAACTCCCAGTCATAACCCGCTTGATTATGGTGGTTTTAAATTTAATGCCGCCGATGCCGGGCCGGCGGCGCCGATTATAACCGATTTGATTACCCGTAAGGCCGGCCATTTAATAAATAATAACGAACTGCGCGAAGTAAAACCCAATAAAAATTTGCTAAAATCAACCAACGCCATGGACGCGTGGCAGGCCTTGATTCGCAGGGGTAAATCCAGACACGGTCTTGATTATGATGCTATAATTGCAAAGTTTGAGTCACATGGCGAGCTGATTTTGGCCGTTGATTGTGTCCATGGCGCCTCAAAAGCAAGTATAGACGAGTTTTTCAAGGGGAGCCGCGCCCGCCACCTGCAATTCTTCAGAAAATCAGCCGACCCGACATTTGGCGGCATCGCACCGGAACCCTCTTCCGCCAATATCGCCCGCATAAAGACCTTTCTGGCCGCACGGCCGGAGCCGTTGAAATTAGGAGTAATTATGGATCCGGATGCCGATCGTATCCGTTTTACCGATGGCGAAACAGAAATTGACATGAATAAATTCGGGGCCATGGCTTACCACTTTCTGCACGAGATAAAGGGCAAAAGCGGTCTGGTGGCCAAAACGGTTGCCACCAGTAATTTTGCCAACGCCATGGCCGCGGCCTTTAATGAAGAGGTCTTTGAGCCCAGGGTCGGTTTTAAGGAATTTAAGCCGGTAATCCATGAGGCTCTGGTCTGTTTTGAAGAATCAGACGGTATTACGGTTATTGGTCATACTCCGGAAAAAGACTCCTATATCGGCCTTCTCCTGGCGCTTGACATGGTTATGACCCTGCGGAAGAACCTCGGTGAGTACCTCGTTGAACTCCAAAAACAGTATGGTTATTATTTTCCTGAAAAAGATAGCGTACCGGTGAGTCAGGCGGGCAGCACCCTGCATGAAACTCTGGCAGGTCTCGACTCCTACCGTGTCGGCGGGACATTAATGGTGGCCGGTAAGGCCCAGAAAATTGCCCAGGTCATCAATATTGACGGTCATAAAATAATTTTGGATGACGGCGGTTGGTTGATGATAAGGCCATCGGGCACGGAACCAAAGGTACGGTTTTATGTGGAGGGCAGAAGCGCGGCTGATACCAGGGCCTTATTTGTTTGCGCCCGTGAGTTACTGGCAGAAATTGGCCTGCTAGAAAACGCATGACCGGCAATTCATCACGGGGCCGTCAACATCCTTGAATTTCAGGAAAAAGCTGTAAGCGGTCGCCGGGTGCGCCTGATGTGGACGATGGGCAGGGCGCTGTGTACTGGTGCTACATAAGCCCTGCTCATCGTTCGCAGCAGGTGTGCCCTGTGACCGCTTACTATTTATGATATTTAGTCCCGGCTAGTATGGCAAACCCGCGATAAAGCTGCTCAAAGAGGAGCAGTCGGGCCATTTCATGGGTAAAGGTCATCTTCGATAAGGAAATAACCATTGCCGCGCGTTCCAGAACTTCTGGTGAAAGCCCCAAAGGCCCACCGATTATAAATGTAACAACCCGCTTGCCGCTGTCCCGCCATCTGCCAATATTTTCAGCCAATTCAAGGGAGCTTAACTGCCGCCCCGTCCTGTCAAGGGCCACAATTAATGAATCGGCAGCCACCTGCGCCAGGAGTTGACTGCCCTCTTCCCGGAGCCTGGCCTTATCCGCGATTCGGCCCCGCCTCTCCTTAACGGTCTTGATTGTCACCTGACAATACCGTTGCAGACGTTTTTGAAAATCGGCTATACCGGCCGCCAGATATTCCTCGTTTGTCTTGCCCAGAACGATCAGTTCAAATTTCATCGCCATCTATCAATAATCATCTTCCGGTAAATCAGCCATAATTCGGCAAAAATCTGCATAAGTTATGATTTTTGATATACCGGGGCATGACTCCCTGATTGTCCGGAAATTATTTTCGTCCTTTAAAATAGCCGGGTGCAGAGGCCATTGCCGGCAGCGCCAAGGCTTGCCGGGGTGAATTGTGCAGCCTTCATCATAAAAGATGCAGTGACCGTCAACTATCTTCATCTGGGTGACTTTACCGCTCTGGCGTAAATATCTCTTGTTAATCTCGGCAAGAGGCATTTTCAGAAAATCCACCAACCGCCGAATATCATCGTCATCAAGGGAGACTGTGGTTTCACCATGGCAGCAAAAGCCGCACTCCCGGCACCTGAATATTTGTTCAACGCTGCTCATATTGTCCTCTTTTTGATTTGGAGTAAGGTCAGGCACTGCCGGCCACATCACTATATAAGGATATATCTATGCCATATCCAGCCGCCGACCTTTGCCACTTCATTTCATCGGGGGTGTCAAACAGTATCTCGTTCTCTCCCGGCACGGTAAGCCAGCCGTTCCGGCTCAATTCGGCCTCCAACTGCCCCGCTGCCCAACCGGCATAGCCCAACAGTAAAAGGTATTTTTTCGGCCCCCTGCCATGGGCGATATCGACTAATATACCGGAATCACGGGATAGATTTAGCCCAGGACTCACCGAAACATAATCATTTTTGTTCTTGTAATCCATGCCGTAGAGAAAAAAGGCGGTTTCCGGCTCAACCGGCCCGCCGCTGTAAATCGGCGGCCATTCACCCTCACAGTTGACAGACAGCCGGGCGGCGCGGAGAATCTCACATATGGAGTAGGGGGCCGGTCTATTTATAATCAGCCCCATGGCTCCTTTATCCGAGTGAGAACAGAGCAAAATAACCTGCTTCTGAAATCGTGGATCAGGCATTTGAGGCGTAGCAATCAAGAAATTACCCTGTAATGAATCCATTGGGCACCTTTACTTATAAAATTGAATATAATCAAGCTGTAAACTTAATACAGCCTAGTTTGCATTTGCGTGGCGCCGGCAAAAAGAGGTTTTATTGCCGTACCCAAGTTTTTTACCGTAATAATTGACATTATAGAATTTGCAGTCTATCATCTCGTCTAGCAAAAATGAATGGCGATGGGGTTCGCCTTTAAGCGCTTCTGCTGAAGCTAATGACCCCTGCTCTGTAAAAATGGGCAGGGGCTTTTTTTTGCTTGCTCTCAACTTAAAATGGACGCGGGCTTTATGGACAAACGTATCTTGTTTAATCTGATTCAGGTTATCGTGGTCGTATTGTTTGCCCCGTTGGTTGCTGGTGTCACCAACCGCCTCAAGGAGATGGTGCAGTCAAAACGCGGCCCGAGTATTTTACAACCATACCGCGATATTCGAAAATTATTTCACAAGGATGAAATTGTTTCCGAACATAGTTCATGGCTCTTCCGTTTCACCCCCTATCTGACCTTTGTCACTCCCATATTTGTAACCCTGCTCATTCCGGTACTGACGGATTACCCGCTATTTTTTGCCTTTATGGGTGATATGATCGGCGGCGGTTTTGTCCTGTCACTTGGCGGTTTTTTCGCGACACTTGCTGCCGTGGACACGGCAAATCCCTATGGCCCTATGGGCG
>JAADIV010000114.1:12693-27591 GCA_013151175.1 Deltaproteobacteria bacterium
CTTTTTCACGGTTTCATTTGTCGCTGGTTCAACGATTCCTTTCATCGTGCAGCAGGCTTGGGTGACGCCGCCGGTCAACTTTTTCGAGCCCTCGCACATCTTGTTGATGCTAGCCTTTCTGATGTTGATCCTTGCCGAGGGCGGCCGCATCCCAGTGGACAACCCTAGCGGCCATTTTGAGCTAGCCATGATCGATGAATCGAAATCGTTGGAGTACTCAGGACGCGGCGCAGCATTAATGAAATGGGGGGGGTATATGAAGACCTTCGTCTTGCTGTGTATATTTCTGAATGTTCTGGTAACACCGTGGGGGGTAGCACACGAGCAAACTTTTGCCGCCGTATTTTCCGCCATTCCCCTGGTCTTGCTGAAAATTTTCTGCTTCGTATTAGTGCTAGTGGGTATTGAATCGTCTCTAGCAAAACTGCGCCTGTTTCGGATCTCTGAATTTTTGGGGGCCGCGTTTATTACCTCCGTGGCCGCGATGATTACCAAGGTATTGTAAGAGTTCTTACGGCGTGGAGAAGGTATCAATAATGATGCCCCAGGCGGCCTTTATGAATTCTATTTTAATGGAGAAAGGGAGATGGCGTATCCTGAAGTACTTCCCTGGCTGCAAAGTCTGAACGCGCTTGCCGGCGGCTTTTTTCTGCTGTGCGCCTTCGGCCTGGTTGCCGTCCGTCAGGCGCAGAACTGCCTGCGGCTGTTTATTGCCCAGTCACTTTTTCTTTGCCTCTCGGCATTTATGCTTGGCATACTCCTGCATTCCCGTGATTTAATCGCGGTGGGTGTGATTGATTTTATCAGTAAACCTGTGATTATTCCCTGGCTGCTCCGCCGCACAGTAGGCGGGGAAGTCCATACCCGCAGAGAAATCACCCAGGTATTCAATATTCCCACCTCACTGCTCATTGCCCTTGCCCTGACTATCGGGGCGTACCTGTTTGCGATGCCCCTGCTGCAGGCCGGTAATGCCGGCAAACTCATCGGCTCAAATTTGCCCATAGGCTTGGCGGGACTCTTGATCGGGGCCTTTACCGTAGCGGTTCGCCGCGAGGCGGTGCCCATGGTATTCGGCCTGATTTGCATGGAAAATTCTGCCTTTTTCGCCGGTATCGCCATTGCCCCGGATTTCCCTCTGATTGCCGAGGTTTCCATTGCCTTTGATGTGCTGATTCTGACCTTTATTGTCGGTTTGCTCACCCGTGCCGTTCACAGACAAATTGGAACTACTGCGGTAGGAGCGCTCACTACGCTCAGGGAGGCAGAGAAATTATGAGCCTGATTCTTGTCCTTCTGCTTCCCCTTATAGCTGTACTTTTGTCACTATTGCCTCTGGAAAAACGCTTTGCCCCGATTATCACTCTAACAACGCAATTTACCATATTTGTGTTGGCGGTTTGTATGTCTTTACAGGTATCAACGGGTAGACCAGTAATCGCGCTCGCCAATTGGATTGAGCTAGATGGTTTGAGCGCCCTGGTGCTTCTGCTGGTTACCTTTGTCGGCCTTACAGCCGCGTTATTTTCATGGGGCTATATTTTTGCCCACGAAAAAGTGGCCCGGCGCATTCGCTCTTACTATGCCCAATTCAATCTCTTCGTCTTTGCACTGGTGGCGGTGCCCGTACTGGTTGAGCCGGCATTTGTCTGGATTGCCGTAGAATTCACAGCCATGTTTTCGGTGCTGTTGGTTGCCTACGGCAATACCCGCGAAGCATTAGAGGCCGCCTGGAAGTATATTGTCCTGATGTTTATTGGCGCTGTTATCGCTTTACTTGGCTTCCTGATTTTGTTCTGGGCCCAAAAAAATGCCGGCGGCGGCCTCTACACCTGGGATGGGCTGCGCCTGTCTGCCAAACATATGTCCCCGGTGCTGTTAAAAACGGCATTCTTGCTTATTCTCATCGGCTTCGGCACTAAGGTCGGATTTGTGCCGCTGCACACCTGGCTGCCCGATGCCCACAGTCAAGCGCCAGCCCCGGTCTGCTCTCTGTTATCCGCAGTTAAAACCACCGTGGCTCTCTATGCCATTCTGCGGCTGCTGCCGTTACTGCCCGCTGCCCCTATCGACATCTGGATGCAGACCATTGGCCTGATCTCCGTCGGCGTAGCGGCGTTTCTTCTCCTCCAGGTGCGCGACTACAAACGGCTCTTTGCCTATTCAACGGTTGAGCACATGGGAATCATCTTTGTCGCCGCAGGGATGGGCGGTAAGGCCGGCAGTTACGGGGCCTTGATGCAGATGCTCAGCCATGGCCTGACTAAATCATTCTGTTTCTTATCCACAGGCGCGATATTGTTGGTTTTCGGCACCCGTGAAATTGGCAAGATACGCGGTTTGCTCCGCGCCTCTCCCATAGCAGGTGTAGCACTGTTATTCGGGGCTCTGGCCATTGGCGGCGCGCCGCCATTCGCTGTGTTTCTGAGCGAATTCTCCATTTTCCGTACCGGGGTGGCACAACACCATTATCTGGTGACGGCATTATTGATAATCTTTATTACGGTAGCATTTTTCGGAATTTTGCGGCATGTGAACCAGATGGTATTCGGGAAAGTGGAACAAAGCGCCACCTTGGTTCACGGCACGATACCGTTCAGTTGCACCCTGGCTCTTGCTCTGGCCGCTATTCCCGTTATTGTTTTCGGAGTTTATGAACCCGCCCCGCTCCATAAATTGCTAACGCTTGCCGTATCCAACTTGACAGGAGGGGTGTCGCCATGAATCACGCCGAACTTGAAGAACAGATTAGGCGGCGCTGGCCGGGCAGGGTGAATATGTACCGCGATACCAGTAAAACACTGGTGATCGAGCCGAACCTGAGCCTGCTTCGTGATCTTTGCGGCTGGCTGTTTACAGGGGCCTCTCTGCCCTTCGGGGGTACCGTTGTAGAAGAAAGCGCTGATGAATGGGAGTTGCGCCATATCTTCTACGGGGTCGAAGGCGGCGGCTGGGTACAGGTGATGGCCCGCCAACCCTTGGCGGTAAAAACCTTTCCCAGCATCAGCACCAAGGTACACGCGGCATCCTGGCAGGAGCGGGAAATTGAGGATCTCTTTGGCCTGACCTTTGAGGGGCATCCGCTGCTCGGCGATTTTGTTCTCCATAATGATATCTGGCAGGAAGGCGTTGAACCAATGCGGCACCAGTTCAACGCTAAGACGCCAATATCCGAGCGCCAACCAGATCCTGATTGGCGGCCACGCCGCATTGTCCAGGCGCCTGGCGCTTTCATCATGCCAATTGGTCCAATTTTTTCCGGCATAGCCGAGTCCGTGAACTTACAATTGGAGACTGTCGGTGAAGATGTCATCTGCGCCTTCCCGCGCCTGTTTTATGAATACCGTGGTATTGAGAAAATTGCCGAAGGTCGTGCCGCTGCCGACGCCCTCCTGTTGGCGGAACGCTTCGCTGCCACTACCGCTTTTGCGCATGCCCTGGCCTTTTGCCAGGCAGCGGAAACTATCTGCGGTATCAAGGTTCCCGCCCGGGCGTCTGTCTTACGAGTTTTTCTTGCCGAGCTAGAACGATTCCGTCATCATGTGGGGGCCATTTCCGCTATCTGCGAGTCCACCGCCCTCGCTGTTGCCGCCAGCCAAATGGCCATCCTTGAAGAGGATTTATTGCGGCTAAGCGGCGTATTGGCAGGGCACCGCTACCTATTCGGCCTAACAACACCAGGGGGAATGTGCAAAGACTTAGACAGCGCCGTCTGCCAAAAGACATACCGCAAATGTCGGGAGATACTAGCACAGATGGAGCGGCTAGAGGAGATGCTGCGATTTTCTAGCAGTTTTCTGGATCGTCTTGAAGAAGTTGGCTTTATCTCCAGGGATGAAACCCTCAACCACAGTCTGGTTGGCCCTATAGCGCGGGCCTCCGGCGTAGTTCGCGATCTGCGCAAAATACAGCCGTACAGCGGCTACGAGTGTTTTGACTTTGAGACCCCAGGTGAGAGTGAAGGCGATGGCTACGCGCGGCTGCGGGTTATTTTCGAGGAGGCGCGGCAAAGCGTCCGCCTTATGAAGCAGGCGGCGGCGGTCTTGGAGCCGGGGCCGGTACGCGCCACCATACAATTTAAAGCGGGAGCGGCCTTGGGCTGGACAGAGGCACCCAGGGGGGCCGCTTTCCACTGGCTGCGCCTGAGCGAAGACGGCAGGGTGGTTCGTTATCGGATTATCCCGCCATCATTTATTAACTGGCATGGGTTTCATCTTAGCGTTGAGAACTTTGCTTTTCAAGATTTACCCATTATCCTGGCGACCATGAATTTATCTGTTGCCGAAAATGACCGTTAGTCAGCAAGGAGCAAAACCATGAGCCAATGGGTGCGCAAGGGCATTCAGACCGGAATTAAGACCACGGCTTACCCCGCGCGGGAAGAGACAGCGGCGGGTGTCTCGCCGGGGCGGCCCGTGGGCGGCGATTATTCGGAACAGACGACTGAAGCGCTGATTGCCTGCTGTCCGACCCAGGCTTTAAGTCAAATCGATCACCGCCTCGTGGTGGATTACCGCCGCTGTGTGCATTGTTTCCGTTGCCGGGATGGTCTGGCGGCGTCCATAGCATGGCAGCAGGGATATGAGTGGGCGGGAGCCGCCGGCGATGAGCCGCCGTCCCTGGGTGATGAATTTAGCCGTTGTTCCATCCATATTCTGGTTGTCGATGCCGGCGATTGCGGCGCCTGTTTAAACGAGGTCAAACAGCTCAACAATCCGTACTACAATATGCACCGCCTGGGTTTTTTTATTACTCCGACCCCACGGCAGGCGGATATTCTTCTCGTTGTCGGGCCGGGTACCGACCAAATGCGCCTGGCGCTGCGAAAGGCCTATGAGGCGATGCCGGCCCCGAAGCGGGTAGTGGCAGTGGGAACCTGCGCGCTTTCCGGCAGCGTTTTTGGCCCGAGTTTTGTGAGCGCCGGTGGTATCTCTCAGATTCTGCCGGTGGATATCGAAATACCAGGGCAACCGCCGCCGCCGTTGGCAATTCTCCACGGGCTGCTAGCTGTTGTCGGGCGCAAAGCCCCGGTATCGCTGATTTCACCTGCCCCGATGGCCGCAGATAAGGAGGGGGTATAAATGAATCCCGACATCTTCCTGTACATTATGGCTATGTGCGGCATCGGCGGCATCCTGGCGCTGCTTCTTCCGCAGCGCCACAGTCCAAAAGTCATCGCCTGGGTTGGCTCTTTGACAGCGCTCTTTCTCATTGGCGGCGGCGGCCGGGCGCTTTTCACCACCTCAGCCATTGAAAAAACGCTTTGGACTATCCCCGCTGTCGGCCGCATAGTCATCCGCGTAGACCCCTTATCCGGTTTGTTCCTGGTGGTGACCGGAGTGGTCTTTCTTGCGGTCTCGATTTTTTCAGGCAGCATACTGCTTCGCCTGCTAAACCACTATAATCTCAAAGTCTATGCCCTGATGTACCTCTCTCTATTTGCCGCTATTGTTTGGATTCTCATCTCCGCGGACGTGTTCTCATTCCTCGTGGCCTGGGAAATCATGTCTATCCTCTGTTATTTTCTGGTGGCCTATGAAGATGAGAATGATGAAAATCCCAGGGCCGCTTATCTTATGTTGGCGATGAGCGAGGCTGGGGCGCTCGCTGCGGCCCTCGGGATGTTACTGTTCGCGGCTCATGCCGGTTCACTGGAGTTCACCGCTTTGAAACATGCCGGCGCCACAGGACAGATATCTGCCGCCATGCGTTGGATGATCTTTTTACTGACTTTTTTTGGCTTTGGGGTCAAAGCGGGGCTAGTGCCCGTCAATCTCTGGCTGCCACGTGCTTATACCGCCGCGCCCGCCGCCTTTGCACCGCTCTTGGCGGGGGCAACCTTGAATTTGGGACTTTATGGTATTCTCCGTTTTAACGGAGATCTTTTGCCAGTGTTGTCTTCCGGCCCAGGCCTGCTTGCGCTGATTATTGGCACCATCTCAGCGCTGCTAGGTATACTCTACGCTACCACGGAAAATGATCTCAAGACCATGCTAGCCCACAGCTCAATCGAAAATGCCGGGATCATTACGGTGGGTTTTGGGGCTGGATTTGTCTTTACCGCTAGCAACAAGCCCGTCCTCGCCGGTATCGCCTTTCTTGTGGCCCTATATCACATGACAAATCATTCACTTTATAAAACACTCCTACTTATCGGTTCCGGGGTGGTGGATGACCGCGCCGGAACACGCCACCTCAACCAGCTTGGCGGCTTGATTCGGCAGATGCCCGTTACCGCTTTATTATTTTTGACGGGTGTATTGGGTATTGCCGCCCTGCCGCCCTTCAACGGCTTTGTCAGCGAGTGGCTCACCCTCCAGACTCTTTTACGCAGCGCCGAGCTGCTCTCCACCGGTCAGAAAATCGTCTTTGCCCTGTGCGGCGCCGGTTTGGCCCTAACGGCCGCCCTGGCGGTAACCTGTTTTGCCAAGGCATTTGCCATGGGATTTCTGGGTATGTCGCGTTCCCCAAAAGCCGAACAGGCAACAGAACCAAAATTTTCGGCCCTTGCTTCCATGGCGATTCTTTCTGTGCTTTGTCTCCTGTTGGGTATTCTGCCGACGTATGTCATCGGCGGCTTGAATCATGCCATTTCTCCTGTCTCGTCAACTAACGAAGCGGCGGCGGCACTGGTGCCGCCATTTTTCAACGGCAGCCCCGGTCATGAAAAACTACCGGCGGCCTTTCTTAGTGACTTTCACGATCTGGGGGCACAGGTCGGCCAACATATCGCGCCTGGGCCGGGATTAGTCATTCTCCACCGGGGTGGAACCAAAAACCCGGTCGTCTTCGCGGCCTCGCCCACCTATATGTTCATCGTCCTCGCGGCCTTGTTGGCGGTTTTGTTTATTGTGGTTAATTTGGTTTTTGGGTGGCGGCGGACGGTTACACGGCGTCCATGTTGGGATGGCGGTATTCGCCGTCTACTGCCGGAAATGACCTATACGGCCACCGGTTTCTCGAATCCAGTACGGGTTATTTTCCAGTCCGTATTCCGACCAACCATAGTGGAAGATACCCGTGAAACGGTGGGAGAACATTTTCGCACCGCCATTCGCCGGCAAGATGAAGAGAGGCATATTCTTGATCGTCTTCTGCTCACTCCCGGACGTAAAACGGCAATGGCTGTCGCGCGTTTCTTTGCCGGAATGCATCAGGGACATCTCAATGCCTATGTCGCCTATGTGCTGGGGGCGTTGCTAGCCGGCTTATTGATGAATTACCTGTTGTGAGGCGGCGGATATCTTTCTTCCGTGTCTACACGTCGGAACGAGTGATGGTCAAAGAGAAAATTTAAAATATTGTTTTTTCCTAAACGCTGTGTTAGAGAAAAGCGGGATTAGAGCCTTCCTTGTGATACATTCGCATACGATCGTTGTCGTACCGCTATTGCCCCTACGTGCAGGTAGGGGCGGGTTTCAAACCCGCCCCTTTATAATTTATTGATGGTTGGAAAATGAAGATTTTTTTGGTGATGATAGGAGGAAGCCTTGGGGCTCTCTCCCGTTACGGTGTAGCCTTGCTTGCCGCGAGGCTTATTGGCACGAGATTCCCATGGGGGACTCTAATTGTCAATCTGACAGGTTGTTTTCTTATTGGGATCGCCTACTCTTTAGGGGGACGAAATAGTTTTATGAGTCCTTCCGTGCGCCTTTTTTTTATGACAGGTTATCTCGGCGCCCTCACCACCTTTTCCAGTTTTGCCCTGGAGACGGTAAATTCCGCAATGACAACCACATCCGTGGTTACAGTTAGCAACTTTCTTGCCAATAATATCTTGGGAGCAACTCTGGTTTTTCTGGGAATATGGGTAGGTCGTCTGGGCTAGGAGGATAATGGACAATGTTACGGTACAAGATTATAGAGATATTTACCAGTGAAGAAGAACGTTGGAACGGGCAGGCGCTCTACGGCGCCATCGTTGAGTATGTGAACGACCTGAAAATAGCGGCGCGTACCATCGTAATGAGAGGGATAGAAGGCTCTTTCGAGAACGGAGAAATTACCACCGGCAGGCTTGAAGCTCTCTCCTACAATATGCCCATACGTATCACCATAATCATGCCGGCCACTGAATTTGCTCAGGTTCTGCCCACAGTACAAGAGATGGTTACAGACGGTATCGTAGCCGTGCGGGACATTAACGTCGCAGCCCACAAGACCCGCGGACTTCTCATGCCCAGGTATACGCGGGTGCGCGAGATCATGACCTCATCTCCCCAGAAGGCAAATATAAACACGCCTCTCAGCGAAGTGGCCCGGCTGCTGCTTTCCGCCTCCTTCACCGGACTCCCCGTAGTCGATCAGGACAACCGCCCCATCGGGGTCATAGCGCAGGGAGACCTGATCTATAAAGCCAAAATGCCAATGCGTCTGGGGCTTTTGGCCCAATGTGGCGATGAGAAGACAGACGCCGCTCTCGGAGTCCTGGGCAGCAAAAACGCTGGTGAGATCATGACCCAGCCCCCCATTATTATCGAGCAGGACAAACTGGTAACTGAGGCCGTAAACCTTATGATCGCCAAGAAGGTAAAACGTCTGCCAGTCATTGATACAGCGGGAAAGCTCGTGGGAATCCTTTCCAGGGTGGATGTATTTCATACCATTACCAAAGAATGCCCGGACTGGAGCGGTTTTCAGGGGCAGAACATCCAGGTAGAAAATATCCAGTTTGTTGCCGATATCGTCCGGCGCGACACCAACGCATATACCGTGCTGCCAGATACTGCGGTGAATGAAGTTATGACTATGATTGACAGCAACGATATTCAACGTGTCTGCGTGGTGGATAAGGACGGATTTTTACTCGGAATGATCTCTGATCGTGATCTACTCATCGCCTTTATCGACCGCCATCCAGGGATCTGGGATTATTTCGTGGGCGGCCTTTCTTTCACGGAACAGGGCCGGCGGCATAAAGAGTTAAGAGAACATCTACTGGCAAGCACGGCCGCCGATATTATGAACCGTAATATCACAACAATTCAGGAGAACGCGCCCATAGAAGATGCCATCAAACTTATGCTCGAAAAGGTCATAAAACGTCTGCCAGTGCTTGATGCCGAAGGGAAGTTCAAGGGCCTTGTCAGCCGGGATTCGCTCTTGCATTGGGGCTTTGTTTCCGGATAATTATTCCGCCGCTTTAGCCGCCTGTCGGCGTAACCCCTCTCATTTCGGACAAACACCGGTTCAGGCCTGTACATAGGCAGGACAAAGCCTGGCCGAATTGCTGCGTCTGCGTAAACCCGACACCAAACTATAATCACACCGTTTTTTTATCATCTCAAGACTATTTTTATGATAGAGTAAGTTGTAGCCGCGTTGCTGCAAAAAATTGTCAGTCAATATTACCAATAAATTAGCAAGAGAATCCTATGCCATTAGATGTCGTAAGAGAACTGGACCGGGTGCTGGCTTCTGACCAACATGACCCTTTTACCGTACTGGGATTTCACCTAATTGATCCCCAAAAACCGGCGGCGGTTGTCCGAACATTCCAACCCCTGGCTGAATCTGTCCGGCTGGTTATCAACAGCAAAAAGATCGATATGTACAAGATGCGCGATGAAGGTCTGTTTGAAAGCGTCATCGAAGGTTTCCATGAACCGGTGGAATATTGCTATGAAATCACCAAATACAACAAAGTAGTTGAAATAATTGACGACCCATACCGCGCCTTACCGACATTAACCGACTTCGACCAACACCTGTTTAACCAGGGCACTCATTACAGTATTTATGACACCCTTGGCACCCATCTCATGGTTATGAATAATAAGACGGGTCTGATGTTTCGAGTATGGGCGCCATCAGCCAGGCGGGTCAGCGTTATAGGAGATTTTAATTTCTGGGACGGACGAACCCACCAGATGCGGGCCATTAATTCTTCAGGCATCTGGGAACTTTTTATCCCCGGCCTTGCGGTGGGCGAGTTGTATAAATTTGAAATTAGGGCCCAGGACATGAGCATTCAGGAGAAGCTCGACCCTATTCACTTTAGCGCTGAGGTGCGGCCTAAAACCGCCTCAATTGCCTATGAACTTGGCGGCTATGAATGGCAGGACAGCGCCTGGCTGCGGGAACGAGATGCAACCCCCCTTTACCATGCCCCCATGTCAATTTACGAGGTGCATCCCGGTTCATGGCGGCGTGATCCCGGTAATCCGGAGCGTTTCCTGACCTACAGGGAGTTGGCGGATACGCTTATCCCCTATGTCAAGGAAATGGGGTTTACTCATATTGAACTAATGCCCGTCATGGAACATCCGCTAGACGAGTCATGGGGATATCAGGTTACCGGCTATTTCGCGGCAACCAGTCGCTTTGGTTCACCAAAAGATTTCATGTATTTTGTCGATCAATGTCATTGCCAGGGCATTGGCTTGATCCTTGACTGGGTACCTTCTCACTTCCCCACCGATGGCCATGGCCTGGGGCAATTTGACGGCAGCTCCCTGTACGAGCACCAGGATCCGCGTCAGGGCTATCATCCTGAATGGGGCACCTATATCTTTAATTATGGCCGCAATGAAGTGGTCAGCTTCCTCATCTCCAACGCCATGTTCTGGCTAGATAAATTTCATATTGACGGCCTGCGGGTGGATGCCGTGGCCTCAATGCTATACCTGGATTACGCCAGGAACAACGGTCAATGGATTCCTAACCGCATAGGCGGCAAGGAAAATCTGGAGGCCATTGAGTTTATGAAGCACCTGAACAGCGTGGTATATAAGCGTTTTCCGGGAGTAACCATGATCGCTGAAGAGTCCACTAGCTTCTTTGGCGTTTCCAAGCCAACAGACGCCGGCGGTCTGGGTTTTGGCTATAAATGGAATATGGGTTGGATGAACGATACCCTAGCCTATTTCGGCAGTGACCCTCTATATCGGAAATATCATCATAATTCCCTGACCTTCTCCCTGCTCTACGCCTTTTCCGAGAATTTCATCATGCCGCTTTCTCATGACGAAGTTGTGCATGGCAAGCAGTCATTATTAGCTAAGATGCCCGGCGATGAGTGGCAGCAATTTGCCAATTTAAGGCTGCTATTCTTCTATCTCTGGACCCATCCAGGGAAAAAGCTGCTTTTTATGGGTGGTGAATTTGGGCAGTTATCTGAATGGTATTGCAAAGTCAGTCTGGACTGGCATCTGGTAGAGGAAAGGCTCAGACACCGCCAGCTTCAGCAATTTGTTAAGAGCTTGAACCATTTTTATCGGGACAGTCCGGCTCTGTGGGAGGAAGATCACAATTATACAGGGTTTCAATGGCTCGATTTTAAGGATGTTAACAACAGTATTATCGCCTTTGCCAGAAAGGCATCAGACCCAAAAGACCACCTGATATGTCTGCTAAATTTTACGCCAGAGGCGCACAATGATTACAAATTGGGTGTCCTGGAGGATGTGCAGTATAGGCAGGTTCTTAACTCCGATGCTGAACAGTTTGGGGGCAGCAACGTCACGAACCAGGATATCAAGTCCCCAATTCATGAGCCGTTTGGCGAGGCGCCCATGCATATCATGGTATCGGTGCCGCCCCTAGGCGGTATAATACTCAAACCAGAGAGATAATGACCACGATTAAGCCGCGCAGTGAAGCACTGCGCCAAGCTATAAAATGGATTTCTGCTATGCAGCAAAGCCAGCCGGGAAAGAGCCGGAAAGAGGTTATAAAACTGGCAGAGATTCGTTTTAATCTTTCTCCCAGAGACTGTGAATTCCTGGATAAAAATTTGGAATAGCTACGTAAGCGCCGCCCTCACCGCCAAGGCGAGCTTCATCCTGCTCACCGGTTTCATCAGATATTTACGGATGCCACTCTTTTTGGCATCTTCTTTGTTGATAATTTCGCTGTATCCGGTACATAGTACAATCGGTATACCTGGGCGGATGGCAAGAAATTCACGGGCCAAATCAGCGCCGGTAAAATCGGGCATGGTCATATCGGTTACCAGAATATCAAAGTCATCTGGTGACTGCTTAAAAACTTCCAGAGCGGCGGCGCTGCTAGTGAGTCCGGTCACCTTATAGCCCAGTCCAGTCAGTATGATTTTATCTATTTCAACAATCTTCTCATCGTCATCAACCAGCATAACCCGCTCATTGCCGCTTGGCGGTACTTCGCTGCTCTCTTGCTCTTCACTCACGGCTACGGCCTTGATGACCGGCAGATAGACGCGAAAATCAGTACCCTTTCCCACCTTACTATGTACGGTAATGGCACCCCCGCAGCCTGCCACAATACCATGCACCACGGCAAGGCCCAGACCGGTTCCCTCTTCCTTGCCCTTGGTGGTAAAATACGGTTCGAATATCCGTCCCCGCACATCAGCAGCTATCCCAGGGCCGTTATCACTTACCATGAGTTTCACATAATTACCAGGCGGCAGATTAACCCTCATCCTGCCGCCTGGCCCGTCAAGCTTGATCTGTTCCAGACTGATAGTCAGGACACCTCCCGTTTCACGCATGGCGTGATAGCTATTGGTGCAGAGGTTTAAAAGCACCTGGTGAATCTGGGTTGGATCGGCCAGAACCGGCTGACAGGCAGTGTTTATATTCTCTTTAAATTGAATGGTGGTGGGGATTGATGAGCGTAGGAGTTTCATGGCCTCTTTGATCACGAATTGAATGCTGAGGGGCTTTAACTCCTTGGTATTGTGACGGCTGAATGTTAGAATCTGCTTTACTAGCTCCTTGGCCCGGTTGCCGGCGGCTAGCACCTCTTTAAGAGAATACTCAGACTCCTTTTTATTCCCGGCCCGCACAGAGCGCAGCCCCAAATCGGTAAAGCCGATTATCGCTGTCAGAATATTATTAAAATCATGGGCGATACCGCCGGACAGGGTACCGATGGCCTCCAACTTCTGGGACTGATGCAGCTGCTCCACCATCTCTTCCCTGTCACGCGCCAATTGCCGTATCTCTGCCAAATCATGGATTGTCATCAAAATACTCAATGGCTCACCCTGCCTGCTAACAATTTTGACGCTGATCTCAATCGGCCGGTCGGTGGGGTTGCCCGGTTCATCCGCCTCCATGGTAATTACCACGTTACGTCTCTCCTCCTGAGCCAGGCAGACCGGGCAAAGCTCCGTCTCCCCCTGCGGATGAACAATTGTCGCAATATGCCGACCGATAATATCCGCCTCGTCTTTATTGGTCATCCGGCAAAAGGCCCGGTTGGCGCGAATCACATAACGGTTAAGATCCAGAAGATAAATGGCGTCATCGGAGGCATTCATGGCGGCTGACCACTCGAGTTCAGCCTGTTCCAGGGATAATTCCACCTCCTCCTGCCGGTTTAACAGTTTAAGCAACCTTTTAACGGTAAATATGGCGGCAATTATACCGAGCAGCCAAAGCATGATATGGGCCGCGACAATCCTGCTGATATTTTTATCTTTCAATTGATAATAAGGAAGCAACGGCACAGAGACACTTATCCCACCCCTCGCGTCACCCAATTTATATCCCTGGGCTGCATGGCATTTCAGGCAAGTCCGCTTAACCTTAAGAACATGCATATACCTTAGATAGGGCTTGGCATGCCACTGCACCACCTCGTCATATTCTGTTGCACCATTGTTAAACTTCCAAAGAACCTTTCTCTCCCAATTATCCGGAGCATTTGTCGGTTTGATGGGCCTAAGACTGGTTATATGGCTGCGAATTCCCTTGCTGCCGCCAAGTTCGAAGACCTGCCTGCTCATATAGGCAGGATTAATCAGAGTCAAAATACGGCCGGCAGGAGTGCGAATATCTCTTTCCGGTATATTCGCCAGGTATGGATTGGGCCGGTTTTTGAGAGTTACCGGCGCATAGACTCCACCATATTCAGCGGCCCAACGGCGGTATAACACATCTTTTTTGAAAGAGCTTACCGCCTCTTGCCGGGCTAGCTTCAAGACTTCCCGCTTTTCTTGCGCCGCATTCCAAATGGCCGAGGACAGCAAAATAACGGTCCAGACAATCAGCATGATTATCGTATATATTTTTAATTGCTTTTGGGGTGTATCAGCCGTACACATAAGAGAGCCTCGATAAATTTAGGCAAGCAAAATAAGACATTGTAGCCAACTTGAGAACCTCCTCCTGCTTTCAGGTCCAACTTGATTTCAGGACAGAGAAATGTTAGTACCTTAGGGGTTGATTTTCTGTTTAAGAAAGACTAAACCAATTTCATCCAGGCACTAAATCAACCATCAAGGGGGGGGTAATAATTACTACCTGTCTAGTTAACCATAATTATGACAAATTTTGCTGATTAAACAAAGAATTTTTGTAATTATTCAGCGTGATGCCTAAAAGTAGCGATAACCCCATTCAACGATTTTATCCAAAAAATACAGGAGGGAAATATGCTGAACATAAAAAAAACAACCAGGTGGGTAAATTACTCTCTAATTATCAGCCTGCTCTTGCTAACCGGCTGCGCCAAAATGCATAGCACCAACACCGCTGCCACTGCCACTGCCCCTAAGACAGAGACAAAGGGCAGTGAATCATATTTCCCCTCCACATTCAATGATTTCGAGGTCCCTAGTGAGCTTAAACTTGATTCCAAACATACCATGTTCATCAATACATCATCGTTCACGGGCGGTATTATTGTCCTTGAGGGCCGGGTTGAAGCGACCTCATTGGCTGATTTTTTTGTTAATTCCATGCAAAAAAATAATTGGGTTCTAACTGGTGAGGTTCGCTACAACAGCATCTTGTTGTCATTCACCAAGCCCAACAAGAATTGTATGATTTCAATTTCCAATGACTCGTATAGTTATAATACCAAAGTTAATGCCTATATATCCGAGAGCAACCAACCGCAGGGCGGCCAATAATCCATGGGACAAGGCTCCTCCATTAATATGTCTCTGTTTACCGGAAAAAACATACT
>JAADIV010000151.1 GCA_013151175.1 Deltaproteobacteria bacterium
GTACGAAATTACAGGTAATAAAAATTAATTGATAACCGCTAAAGGAGAATGAAAATGTATAGCCAATCTGCCGGGCCAGCGCCCGTACCTTCCCTTATTCAGGCTAAAGCCCAGGCCTCTACCGTGTTTTTGGCCAAGGTGTTTAATTGGATGGCCATAGGCTTGGCACTTACCGGTTTTACCGCTTTTATAACTGTGAATTCGCAGACCATGTTGCAAATAATTTTTGGCAACAAGATGGTACTCTACGGTTTGATGTTTGGTGAATTGGGAATGGTTATTTATCTTTCCGCCCGTATTCAGAAGATCTCGGCCCAGACCGCGACCGCACTTTTTTTGGCTTATTCGGTGTTAAATGGCGTTACCCTTTCGGTTATCCTTCTGATGTACACTATGGCATCGGTGGCGGCCACCTTCTTTGTCACTGCCGGGATGTTCGGCTCCATGGCCGTGTATGGCTATGTAACCAAAAAAGACCTTTCCGGAATGGGATCATTTATGTTCATGGGATTGGTCGGGATGATTATTGCTTCGGTGGTAAATATATTTCTAGGCAGTTCCATGATGTCGTGGCTGATTTCCGGAATTGGTGTAATCGTCTTTACCGGTCTTACCGCCTACGATGTGCAAAAGATTACCAAAATTGGCGCTATGGGTATTATGGAGCAGGGCGAGGCGGCTATTCGCAAGACCGCCATTATGGGAGCTTTATCCCTGTATCTTGATTTTATAAATTTGTTTTTGAGTCTGCTGCAATTTATGGGCAATCGCAAATAAAACAACGGAATTTTTCGCGGGGCAGGGGAGAGAAGTGGCTGGGGTGCAAGGGTTCGAACCTTGAAATGCAGGAGTCAGAGTCCTGTGCCTTACCGTTTGGCTACACCCCAATACCGATTGAACCGGCGCAGAATAGAAGATCATCCGCCGATTGTCAAGGAAGAATTTGCCGACGCGGCCATTTCTATGAGATAAGCAGGCCGGCATATCCCACCACCTGGCGGGTGTCGCCGCTTGCCTCACCAGAATCACTGTAACGCACCAATTCGGCGTGACTGGCCCCAAGGAGGTTTGCGGTCAGCATGGCGATGGTGACAGGGATAAAACCGCACATTGTAATATTCTCCTCAATTACCGTTCTGTACAGAGCTTCTGCATCAAGTCTCTCAATACAGCTCAAGGCCAGGCGATCCTTCCTGCCGGCAATTTCTCTTGACTCGTAGTGCGTCATATCGGAGCTGGCTATTATGGTTACCGGCCGGGGCCACGCCTTAATAGCGGCCGCCACGGCCCTGGCGGCCATTTGGCATTTTTCCAGTGATATGAAGGACAAACAAATGGGGACAATCTTAATATCGGGGTTGAGATATTGCAAAAAGGGGATCTGCACCTCTAGCGAATGCTCCGGGCCGTGGGCCGCCGTATCGTTGGTAAAAATGGAGGAACGATCGATAATGTCCATTGCTAATTGTTGATTGATCTCTACCGGCCCCATGGGCATTTGCCAGGTTCCACCGGCCATGACAGCCGCTTCTGTGCCGTGGCCGTGATGGTTTGGCCCCATTATGATGATATCGGCGGGCAGGTCGATCTGCCCCAGGGTCTCCGCCGCGACTCCGCCGGAATATAGATAGCCGGCGTGAGGAGAGATTGCCGCGAAAATACCCTTTTTAGCGGCTGTTAGCCTGGGGAGCAGAACCTTAATCGTCTGGCGCAGACTTTCTGCGTCGGCCGGATAGAATTGCCCGGCCACGGCAGGTTTTCTTTCCATCATTGTTGTTCCCTCCTTCTGCCCTCTGTCACCTGATTCCTGATTACTGCCCCCTGTCCCCTGCCACATACCAGGCGGTGCCGTCCTGGCTGTCTTTTAATTCAATATTTTTGGCCAGTAAAAGATCCCGAATCTCATCGGCACGGCCCCATTCCTTATTTTGGCGGGCCGCAATTCTTTCCTCTAATAATTTATTAAGTTCTGCCTTGTCCATGCCGACAGCGGTGAGATGTTTCTCCTGATATCCTGCCAGGTATGCTTGCGGCTCCTGGCTTAAAAGCCCCATTATTTGGGCCAGTTTGGTGACATCAGCGCCCCCCCGGCGCAATAAATTGATATCAGCCTGAGCCGGAGGGGCGGGTAGGGCCTGGCTGATACGGTTAATGCTTTTTACCGCGTCAAAGAGGCAGCCAAGCCCCTGGGCGGTGTTGAAGTCATTGTCCATGGCTTCTTGAAAACGATCTGGCAGCGAGCGCAATTTGTCAATCTCAGCCCGGGTGGCCACGGCCTTGCTACTTTCCGTGCCATCGGTCAGCGCGGCGCAGGCCGCCATGCAGTTATAGAGACGGTTAACACTGGTTTGAGCATCCCGCAAGCCACTCTCTGAAAAATCCAGGGGATGACGATAATGGGTCGCAAATACCATCATTCTCAGGGCCTCCGGCTGGTGCCGCTTTAAGACCTCCCGAATGGTAAGAAAATTATGCAGAGATTTTGACATTTTCTCGTCCCGTATCGTCACAAAAGCGTGGTGAATCCAGTGATTGGCAAATGGCTTACCGCTGGCGCCTTCGCTTTGGGCAAGCTCATTTTCATGATGCGGAAAGACCAAATCTTCGCCACCACCGTGGATATCAAAGCTGTCGCCAAGATATTTGCGGCTCATGGCGGAGCATTCAATATGCCAACCGGGCCGGCCTTCGCCCCACGGGCTGTCCCATTTTGGCTCTCCCGGTTTGCTAGCTTTCCAGAGGGCAAAATCCATGGGATTTTTCTTGATTTTATTGATCGATATACGGGCTCCTGCCTTTAAATCGTCAAGATTACGTCCTGATAACGAGCCGTATTGAGGAAATTTTTCAACCTCAAAATAAACATCACCATCGGCCTGATAGGCTATTCCTTTGGTCATCAATTTCTCAATAATATCTATAATCTCCGGGATATGTTCCGTGGCTCTTGGCTCATAGTCTGGTGGAGTAATTTTCAGAGCCTTCATATCAATATAGAATTCATCAATAAATCGTTGAGATAATTCCGCGCAGGTCGTATTCTGTTTCTGAGCCCTGTTTATTATTTTATCATCTATGTCTGTGAAATTTCGGACAAAGGTTACCTTGTAACCGGAGTGACGCAGGTATGATACAATCATATCGAAGACGAGGGCGGAGCGGGCGTGGCCAAGGTGGCAGAAATCATAGGCAGTAATCCCGCAGGCGTATATTCTGACGTGATTGTCCCGCAGGGGAGTAAAAGGGATCTTTTTGCCAATTTTTGTATCGTAAATCTGTAAACTCATGAGATGAAGACCTTTGCGTTAATCAGTTAATTACCTATTTGTCCCGCAACTATAATAGTTGCGGCGGGTGAAATCAATTGATTTTCCTCGCCGGTTTGCTGACTTTAGTGTTGTAAGGAACTTTCTCTTAAAGAGGGGAGAATAAATGACTGACCATAATTGTCCTGTAAATTCGCCTGGTCTTTCTGGCATAGAAGTAGTGACGCTACAGTTAGAGAACGGGGATGGTGATTACCTGGCGGCGGCAGCACTGGCCAATAAACAGGCGGCAAGGCGTTTTAAGGAATTTATGCTAATTTCATGGTATGATAAAGACCGTGATTTAGAATCTCCGCCCCATTCCACCGAATGCCCGGCAACCCGCCAAAAAGACGGCTATATATCTTATGGTCTGAGCCATGATGCCAAACTCAAGGTCGATATCGAGGACGGCCGCTTTGTTTTTTTCTTTACGCCTGTTATTTGGTAGGTTTGAGCTATAATCGCAACAAGATAGATTTCTGAAAATCCGTTGGCCGGGGTGCTATGAATGATGCGTAATATAAAACTTTTGATTGCCTTTGACGGCACAGCCTATTCCGGTTGGCAGCGCCAAAAGGGACCGCCAACTATTCAGGGGGTTCTGGAAGACAGGATTGCCCTGATGACCGGCGGGTCGGTGACATTACACGGCGCCGGACGCACTGACGCCGGAGTTCATGCCCTGGGTATGGTGGCCAATTTCCACACCACCGCAAAGATCCCGTGCCAAGGCTTCATGAAAGGTCTGAACAGCCTGTTACCGGATGATATAAAAATATTGGGTCTTGAAGATGCCCCCGCTGGGTTTCACGCCCGTTTTTCAGCCCATGGCAAGACCTACCTCTATCAGGCGATCACCGCTCCCGTTATTATGCCGGTTAAACGCCTCTATTACAGCCATTTCCCTGGGGAATTTAATCTCAGCCGCATGAACGAGGCCCTGGCGCTGCTCATTGGCGAACACGATTTTAGCAGCTTTGAGGCGGCAGGTTCCAGAGATCCACGGATAAAGCGGGGCAGGGGAGCGGTACGGAAAATATTTGCCGTTGGGGTAGCGCCTTTGATTGATGATAATGGCTTTATGGTTACGATACATGGCGATGGTTTTTTACGCCATATGGTCAGAAATATTGTCGGTACATTGGTGGAGGTGGGAAGCGGCAAAAAAAACATAGATAATTTTGCCGAAATATTGTATTGCAGAGACCGTTTTGCGGCTGGAGCAACGGCGCTAGCCTGCGGTTTGTTCTTGCGGGAAATTTTTTATTAGCCCCCATGTCCGGTCGCCCGGACACGATAAAGCATAAAAGTAGTGGCAAGGCCCAGGCGTCCTTGGCAGGGGACTTTCATATAAACTTTAGAGAGGGAAAAATGAGCGCGGTAATCCAGTTGGCGGGTCGGATGGGGAAAATTAAGCCTTCACCAACATTGGCGGTAAACGCCAAGGCCAAGGCCCTTAAGGCCTCAGGGGCGGATGTCTTGAATTTTAGCGTGGGTGAGCCTGATTTCGCTACGCCCGCCCATGTTTGCGCGGCGGGCAAAGCCGCTATTGATGAGGGTTTTACTCGATACACTGCGGTGCCGGGTATTCCAGAGCTGCGGGAGGCTGTTTGCGCCCGCCTGGCTCAGGATAAAGGTTGGCAGTATAAACCGGAGCAAATCCAGGTGAGCTGCGGCGGCAAACATGGTCTGTATAATATGGCTCAGGCCATGTTCGGGCCGGGAGACGAGGTGATTATTCCCGCCCCTTATTGGGTCTCTTATCCGCCGATTATTGAGTTGGCCGGCGCCAAACCGATTTTTTTGCCCCTGTCTGAAAAAAACAATTTTGATATAACTGAGGCGGATTTGGCAGGATGTGTATCGGAGAAAACCCGTGGTATAATCCTCAACAGCCCCTCAAACCCAACGGGCGCCATATTTTCGGCCAATGCCCTGGGGTTGGTCGCCGAATTGGCATTGGCGAATGGCTGGGTCGTTATATCTGACGATATTTATGACACAATTGTCTATGAGGGGGGAAAACTGCCTCATATTCTGGATGTGGCTCCAGAATTAAAGGAGCAGGTTATCATTCTGAACGGGGTCAGTAAATCATTTGCCATGACGGGTTGGCGCATTGGCTACAGCGCCGGCCCCAAACATATCATCGCCGCCATGAACAAAATCCAGAGCCAAAGCACCTCGAATGCCTCATCCATATCGCAAAAAGCCGCCCTGGCCGCCCTTGTCGGGCCGCAGGATTTCCCCGGCGAGATGAAGAAGGCCTTTGCGAAAAGGTTGCAGTTTATTCTTGCTGAAATCAATAAAATACCGGAATTAACCTGTGTTACTCCCAAGGGGGCATTTTATGTATTCCCCAATTTTTCCAACTATTTTGGCCGGGCATACAAGGGGAGAAAGATTAAGAATTCTGTGGATATGTCCGCTTACCTGCTAGATGAGGCACTAATAGCCTCGGTGCCAGGGGCGGCATTTGGGGCGGACAATTTTGTCAGGTTCTCTTTTGCCACCTCTATGGAGGTTATCGCGGCAGGTATGCAGCGTTTGCAGAAGGCCTTAAGCCGGATTGCCTGAACAGGCTTCCCGGCACTGCCTTTAACGGTCTTCTTCAGTTTGGCACAAGGCCCATGTCCATTGATCTAGTGGCTTTTTCAACGATAACGCCCTGGCGCCGCTCTCGGAATAGCATTGGTACGACCAGGAACTTGATTCGTCCAGGTATATTTTTATCAACCCCTGTTGGGGGTGCCTGTACCAGCCTGCAACAATTTGTCCATCCATAAATAGTCCTGCCGATGTGATGATTCTGTTGGGTTAAGTTTTGTTGCCCCTGGTAAACTATGTACATATTCAGCCTGTAAAAACAGCTCAGGCAACCGCTAGACTAATATACTGGAAGCTTGATTGTAAAGTCTAAAATTACCTGGGCCGGTAAAAAATAACGTCAAGAAGCCTTATTTCGGCTTTTTTTCTCTTGGTTATCTGCCTGCGGCGGTGTCGTCTCGCGTTTTGGCGTATCATCAATAGTTTGACATATTGTCGTTTTTTGGCCGCACGACTGGCACCCGCCGCCGCAGCCTTTATCCTTGCCGCTAAAATTGCGGTAGAACTTAATGACAATATAGACCACTGCGGCTAATACGATAAAGCAAACGACCGTCTCCTGCATGAAGTTCTCCCTGTCGATAAGTTCAAACTATCGACCTTGTCCACGATAGTTATTGCGATGAGCAGTTCTGCCGGGACTTGCAAAAAAAGTTCTGACTGGCTAGAATAAAGAACAAGGCTGTATTATTACCACTATTGGCAATAATAGCAAAGTTTACAAAACATTCACATTAGTGAGGGTCCATGAAAAAACAGCAAAAAATTGAAGCCCTGTTTGATGAAATGATAGCCGGTATCGATGCCGGTGATATTATTCCATACGCCGCGAATACCTGCTTTAAGGATGGTGATATTATTGACCATCCCAAGTTTGGTGTTGGCAAGGTGTTGAGTTGTATAACCCCCAATAAAATGCAGGTTCAATTTCGCGAAGGTGAAAGAATTTTGGTCTGTGTTCTCAGTAACGGGAAGGATTAATTGCCGGGTTCAGCATCCTGGTTTTCTTTTGTCTCCATTCGGCCGGTGGTAGGTTTGCAACCTCCGTAATTTTCTTTAGTATTAGATGATTTGAATCAATCTTGTCGTAATTTCACTCCCAATTATGCTTATCCTCTAATTTGTCTTCCAAATATAAGTACGATTTTGATGTGTTTCGTGTACTTGACGGCATCTGCGAGTTTCTGCTCTGTTCCCGGCAAGCCGGGAAAATCAACTCACCAAAGGTTCAGCTGAAAGATGGCAAAAGCCAAAAAGAAATATTACGCGGTGGCAGTTGGCCGGCAACCGGGAATTTATGAGGATTGGCTTGATGCCGAATCGCAGGTAAAGGCATTCCCTGGCGCCAAATTTAAAGGTTTTTCCAAGAGGTCAGAGGCCGGAGCCTGGTTGGCGGATCCGGTTTACCACGCAGCTCCCGGAAATCGTCAATATAAGCCCAGGTATCCCCGGCAAGACATGAAACCCAAAGATGATGAGATTACCATCTACACGGATGGCGGCAGCATCAACAATCCTGGCCCTGGTGGTTATGGAGTCGTCATTGTTGATAATGGTGCATATCGGGAGTTCTCCGGCGGCTATAGATTAACCACTAATAACCGTATGGAACTCATGGGGTGTATTGTGGCCTTGAGAAAATTGTCAGGAGCGGACAAACCAGTGGCCCTATATTCCGATTCAAGTTATGTTGTGAACGGTATTAATAAGGGTTGGGCTCGTAAATGGCGGCAAAATGGTTGGCTTAAATCGGATAAGCGCCCGGCACTTAACACCGATCTATGGGATGAACTATTGACTCTGAGCGATAAGTTTAATATCCGTTTTAACTGGGTTAAAGGACACGCTGGCAATCCCCTGAATGAACGCTGTGATGAGTTGGCTGTCGCGGCGGCCCGCAGGCATGGTCAACCTGAAGATGTTGGCTACAGCGGAAAATTACAACGAGAAGACATTTAATGAAAAAAAATGATATTGAGCACGGTCTGTTGATGGTTAAAAAACTGTATGCGGCGGCATTGGCTGCCAAGGCCGAAAATATTGTAGCTCTTGATGTGCGCGGTATATCTGGCTTTGCCGATTATTTTATTATTATGAGCGGTAGATCCAGCCGGCACGTTCAGGGGCTTGCGGCGACATTGGATAAAGAGGTGCGCAGCAAGCGCCTGCGCAAATCCAGCACCGAAGGCCTTGGCGAAGGGCGGTGGGTATTGCTTGATTTTGATGATGTGGTTGTGCATATCTTCCATGATGAAGACAGGCAATTTTATGACCTTGAAGGCTTGTGGCATGCGGCGCCGCGCCTGCAAATGACCGATCACATTTAAACTGGAATTAACACGATGGCTATTTCTCCGCTATTATTAATAATTCTCGATGGTTGGGGCGTTGGTGAGCAGATAAAAACCAACGCGGTTTATGCGGCTCATACCCCCAATCTGGATAAATGGGAGGCAGAGTATCCCACTACTACGTTGGTGGCCCATAATGGCGCCGTTGGTCTGCCGGCGGGCCAGATGGGAAACTCCGAGGTTGGACATCTGAATATCGGGGCCGGGCGCGTTGTCTATCAAAATTTTACCCGCATCAACACCGCCATCGAAAGAGGGGAGCTAGAGCAAAATCCGGTTCTGATTAATCTGCTCGATAAACTGAAGGGCACCAATAGGGCCCTGCATCTCCTGGGCCTTGTGTCTGACGGTGGCGTACATAGCCATATTAATCACCTGAAGGCTCTGGTTCGTATTGCCGTGCAACGGGGCCTGTCACGGATATTTATCCATTGCTTTATGGACGGCCGTGATACGGCGCCGCAGAGCGGCGGCGGCTATATGGAGGATCTAGAGGATGAGCTTGCGGCAATCGGCGGCGGCCGCATTGCCACCGTCAGCGGTCGTTATTATGCCATGGACAGGGACAACCGTTGGGACAGGGTGGAACGGGCTTGGCAGGCCCTTGTCGATGGCCAGGGTGTCCATTGCGAGCGTCCTGGCGCTGCGATTACCGAGGCTTACGCCGGGGGCCAGACGGACGAATTTATTAAGCCTGTGGTTATCACTGCCAATGGTGCTCCTGTGGCAACTATTGATGATGGTGATGGCGTCCTCTTTTTTAATTTCAGGGCCGATCGCGCCCGGCAGTTGGCGCACGCCTTTACCGATAAGGAATTTTCCGGCTTTAAGACCGCCAGACGGCCGATCCTGAGCCAACTTGTTACCTGTACCAGCTATGAAAAAAATCTTGCCGTGCCGGTTTTATTCCCCTCTGTTTTCCCCTCTGTTTCCCTTGACCATATTTTGGGTGAGGAGGTCAGCCGCCATAATTTACGGCAACTACGCATCGCGGAGACGGAAAAATATGCCCATGTAACCTATTTCTTTAACGGTGGCAGGGAGCAGCCCTTTCCCCTGGAGGACAGGGCTCTGCTTAATTCTCCCCAAGAGGTGGCGACCTACGATCTAAAGCCGGAGATGAGCGCCTTTCTGGTAACCGAGGAATTGGAGCGCCGCCTGCGGGACAACCCTTACAGCCTTGTTGTCTTAAACCTCGCCAATGGTGATATGGTGGGACATTCCGGAATTTTGGCGGCGGCGGTCAGGGCCTGTGAGGTTGTTGATATTTGCCTGGGCCGGCTGATAAAATGTTTGCATGAACTGGGAGGCACCGCCATAATTACCGCCGATCACGGCAACGCCGATATTATGTATGACAAGGACACCAACGGCCCGCACACGGCCCATACCACAAATCCGGTGCCATTTATTCTCATTGGCGGGCCTGTTGGCGTTAAGCTGCGGGCGGGCGGCGCCTTGTGTGATATTGCCCCTACTGCTTTAGAGCTGTTGGGGCTTGATATTCCGACTGAGATGACGGGCAGATCACTCTTGACGGACTAAGGAGTGACTTTAACATGAGATATATAAGTACCAGAGGGGGTATTGCCCCTATAAGTTTCAAAGACGCGGTTATGATGGGCCTGGCCACGGACGGCGGGTTGCTGCTGCCGGAAGTTCTGCCGCAAATATCCGCCCAGACCTTAGAATCGTGGCGGCGGCTTAAATACCAGGATCTGGCCTACGAGGTGATTTCACTCTTTAGCGGAGATATACCAACGGCCGATTTGCGGCGTTTGCTTGCCAACTCCTATGCCACCTTCAGCCACCCGGATATTACCCCGGTTGCCAAACATGGCGATGTCTATATCCTGGAGTTATTTCACGGCCCCACCTTGGCTTTCAAGGATGTGGCATTGCAATTTTTAGGGAATTTATTTGAGTATTTTTTGCAGGCGGATAACTCCGGGATGAATATTATTGGCGCTACCTCCGGGGACACGGGTAGCGCTGCTATTTATGGGGTACGCGGTAAAGAAAGAATCAAGATATTTATTCTCCACCCACATAAAAGGGTAAGTCCCATTCAGGAGCTGCAAATGACCACGGTTTTAGACGATAATGTCTTTAACCTGGCGATTAAAGGCTCTTTTGATGACGGCCAGGCCATCGTTAAAGAAATTTTTAACAATTTGGCCTTTAAGGAAAAACATCATCTGGGAGCGGTTAATTCCATCAACTGGGCGAGAATTCTGGCTCAAATTGTCTATTACATCTACAGCTATTTCCGGGTTTGTGACCGCGAGGGCGAAGGCCCGGTAGATTTTGCCGTACCCACCGGCAATTTTGGCGATATCTTCGCCGGCTTTCTGGCCAAACAGCTTTTAACTGCCAAACGAATCAGGCGGTTGGTGCTGGCTACCAATGAAAATGATATTTTGAGCCGCTTTGTGAACCAGGGCAATTATGCAACCGGCAATGTTTCGCAGACCTGCAGCCCATCCATGGATATTCAGCTAGCCTCTAATTTTGAGCGCTATTTATATTACCTGAATAATTCTGACGGCGAACGCACCCGTCGTGAGATGGAATCCTTTGCCCGGAGCGGTACGCTGAAATTCGAAGCGGCGGTGCGCGAACGGGTTAAGGATGATTTTGCCGCTCAGCGGGTTACGGAGGCAGAGATAGCTGCCACGATTAAGTCGTTCTACCGGCAAAATAATTATGTCCTGGATCCTCATACCGCCGTGGGAGTTACCGCCGGTATCGCGCATAAGGGCGACATCCCCATGATATGCCTGGCAACGGCCCATCCCGGCAAGTTCGGCGATGTGGTTGGCCGGGCTATAGGCCCGCAGGCCCTGCCGCAAGCACTGGCGTCTTTGGCGGGTATGGAGACAAGATGTGAGGTGGTCGCGGCTGAATCCGCAGTGATTATGGACATAATTGCCCGGCATGATAAACCATGAATACCCGTCTGACAGGCGTTGTACTGTTGGTGTTTCTTGTCTCCTTATTAGCGTGCTCAAAGCCAAAGCATCCGGAAGATTTGCGCTACAAAAAGGAGATAATAAAAGAGCGGCTCGCTAAGGATCAATTTTTACGCAGTTCGCCAAGCTCACCGTTGTTACTTATACAGCGTTTAAATTTTAAGGGGCTGAAATATTTTGCGCCCGATATAAGCTATAGAACCAAGGCCAAATTTACGCCGCTGGCCTCGTCAAAGTCTTTTAAAATAATGACCTCATCAGGTCGTAAACGGCTCTATATCGTCAAGGGCAGGTTGGATTTTACCCGTAATGGCAAGAAATTAACACTGACTGCCTATGAGGAAAAGGATCTGACCGCTAGTCATCCTGATGATATTTTTGTCCCATTTACCGATCTCACTAGCGGCCGGCAGTCATATGGGGCGGGGCGATATCTGGAGTTCAACTCCCCCGGTCGCAACATCAGAGAAGTTATTCTGGATTTTAATCTGGCCTTTAATCCCTATTGCGCCTATAATCACAACTACTCATGCCCCATTCCGCCCCCGGGAAATCATCTCGATATTGCGGTAAAAGCCGGGGAAAAGAAATTCCACTGAATTATTATTTCCAAATTCTGACAAACAAGAAAGCAACTGTAACGGGACAAGTGTCTTGACTGTGGGAGAAAATCATCTGCCTCAATTTTTTTATCTACCCAGTTTTTGTGGCCGCAACTCAATAAAATATCAAATTGATATAAATTAAAGCCCTTGTTTAAAATAAATAAAAAATTTGTTCTATCGTCACTCTCTTCCGGTTCAGGACTTATGGGTGTTGCCGCCCTGGTAGGGGCTGCAACCGGCCTGGCGGCGGTGTTCTTTATCAATCTTATCGCCCTTATTCAGACAGAATTTTATACTCAGGCGGGTAGATTTTTACCATTCATCGGCAATTTTTCTTATGTGCTTGTACCGGTGGTGGGGGCCCTGTTGGCCGGGCCGTTAATTGCCTATTTCGCCGCTGAGGCCAAGGGCCATGGTGTTCCTGAAGTTATGCAGGCCATTGTTTTGCAAGGCGGCAGGATCAGAGCGCGGGTGCCGGTGGTTAAAATCATTGCCTCAGCTCTTTGTATTGGCACTGGCGGATCTGCTGGTCGGGAAGGGCCAATTGTTCAGGCCGGGGCCGCCATGGGTTCAGCCCTCGGGCAATGGCTGGGATTATCAGAAGAAAGAATAAAAAATTTGGTCTCATGCGGGGCTTCGGCCGGCATCGCGGCCACCTTTAATGCCCCGTTGGCCGGAGTGGCCTTTGCCACTGAAGTGCTTATGACGGAGTTGCATGGTCGTCTGTTCGCCAATGTGGTAATTTCGGCGGTATTTGCCAGCATCGTCAGCCGGACGTTTTTGGGGGCCAGGCCAGCCTTTACGGTTCCCAGCTACACCATGCGTTCCCCATGGGATATGGTACTGTATTTGGTTCTGGGCCTGGTGGCCGCCCTGGTTGGGGTAATGATGATCCGCATGTTGGATTATTTTGAAACCATATTTGATAACTGGTCATTTCCTCTACCGCTGAAACCGGCAGTTGGCGCCTTATTACTCGGAGTCCTGGGGCTGGCCTATATCTATTTGCCCGGTGTGTCATATTATTCTACCAAATCATATGAACTTAACATGCCACTCATGGAAAATATGCCCCATGTCTTTGGTGCTGGCTTCACCTTCATCGAAAGGGTTCTCCAGGGCCATGTCTCGTTCCTGCTGATTTTTCTGCTGATTTTTTTAAAACCTCTGGCCACATCTTTCACCCTTGGCTCCGGAAACTCAGGTGGAGTTTTTGCCCCAGCTTTGTTTACCGGGGCGGTGTGCGGCGGCGCTTTTGGCTATATAGCTAATCAGCTATTTCCCGGAATTGCCGGCAGCATTGGCGCCTACGCCCTGGTGGGAATGGCGGCCGTCTTTGCTTCGGCGGCCAGGGCGCCACTGACCGCTATGCTGATCGTTTTTGAGATGAGCAACGACTATTCAATGATTTTACCTCTCATGGTGAGCGGCATCGTGGCAACTGCCGTGGCTTCCGCCCTTTGCCCTGAGTCCATCTACACCATCAAATTGGTAAAGCGCGGCATTCATTTTGTTCAAGGCCGGGATATGGACATTATGCAAGGCGTGAAGGTTGAAGAGGTAATGAATGATGAGCCGATTAAATTTAACCTTAACCAACCATTCACCAATATATACGCCGTATTTCAGGAAACAAATTTTCATGGCTTTCCCATTGTTAGTGAAAAGGATGAATTATACGGTATCGTTACCCTGGAGGATATGACCAAGGCGATGCTGCAAAAACATAAGATCAGTGAACTAGCCATAAAAGATGTGGCTAGCAAGGATCCGATTACGGTATTTCCTGACGAACCGGTCTGGGCGGCAATTCAAAGGATGTCGCCCCGTGACCTTTCCAGGCTGCCGGTCGTGTCGAGGCAGGATGGCAAGACTCTAATAGGCCTGATAAGCCGCAGTGATATAATCAGAGCCTATGAGGTTGGAATCATGCGTAAGCAAAAAGAGACATATGCCTCTGAACGTATGGCTCTGCGTAATGTAGGTGATGTTAAATTTATTGAATTGTTGGTTAAAAATGGCAGCCGGGCAGAGGGGAAAACCCTGGCTCAATTACATTTGCCCCAAGCAGCTAATGTTGTCTCGGTTGAACGAAACGGTACCGTGCTTATCCCGCACGGTGACACAAAAATTTATGCCGGAGACCTGTTCACCTTTCTGTGCCGAAACAAAAATGTCGATGAATTGCAGAATTTTTTTACCTGAACCACATTTTTCTTGCAACTATCGTAACTCTATAGTTAATAGTGCTATTGCACCAGTTGTTGCGTTTTAATAAAGTATGCTACTTGAGCCTGCAGGGTACTTTGAAAGGTTGTAGTTTTCGTTCGGAAGCAAGAGCAGACTCCTAGCGGACGAAAAGGCAATATTTCCGGGTACTATACGGTTAAGCTTGATCTTGACTTGCCAAAGGGGCTGATATTATTGGTGGTTTTCTTGTTTGGGGTAACGGATAAAAATAATACATTAAAAAAGGGGAACAAATGAACAAGTCAGAATTAGTTGCAGCAATCGCCGACTCAGCAGAAATTACTAAAGCCGATGCCAACAGGGTTCTTCAGGCATTATTAGATGCGGTAACCACAAGTCTGGCAAAGGGGGAATCTGTTTCTCTGACCGGCTTTGGCAATTTCTCGGTATCCAAACGCGCCGCCCGTATGGGCCGTAATCCGCGTACCGGTAAAGAACTGAAAATTGCCGCAAAGACAGTTGCAAAATTTAAGGCCGGTAAGGGGCTTGCTGAAGCTGTAAATTGAGATAAAGATATATCGCTAGTGATTTTAAATCTCTTCACTTTATTGTGGAGAGATTTTTTTTTTGGCGTTGATAATTTTTATCAATGGTTGTAGGCTCTGCGGGGATAATAGCAAGTAACATTATTCCCCCAGGTCTGGTATCATTAATGTTTTGACACAGTTTGACCTTCTTTTCGTTTAAGTATTTTCCATAGGAGATTTAAGTTATGGCAGCATTTAAAACAGATATTTTCCCCACTGAGACCATTAAATTGGCCGATACAGAGGAGCTTATTGTCAGGGGCGGGCGTGATCAATTCCACCTGCTTGGCAAGGCTTTTGAGGGGATCAAACAGATAGGAGTTATCGGTTGGGGTTCACAGGGACCTGCCCAGGCCCAGAATCTTAAGGATTCACTTGTTGATTTGCCAATTAAGGTTGCCGTTGGCCTGCGAAGCGGCAGCTCTTCAATGGCCAAGGCCAGAGAGGCCGGTTTTTCTGAGCAGAATGGGACATTGGGTGAGATGTACGATGTAATCGGTAAGTCTGATCTGGTTATTTTGCTTATCTCTGATGCCGCCCAGGCTGAAAATTATCAGAAGATCTTCGATGCGATGAAGGATGGCGCTACCTTTGGGCTGTCACACGGTTTCCTCCTGGGGTACCTGCAAAGTATCGGTAAATCATTCCCGGCCAATACCAATGTCATTGGTGTCTGTCCAAAGGGCATGGGCCCCTCCGTGCGGCGGCTGTATGTTCAGGGCAAGGAGGTTAATGGCGCCGGGATTAATTGCAGCTTTGCCGTGGAGCAGGATGTCAATGGTCGTGCCACTGATCTGGCCCTGGGTTGGGCGGTGGCGATTGGTGCCCCTTATATCTTTATGACCACCCTGCAGAATGAATTTTGCAGCGATATCTTTGGCGAACGGAGTATCCTTTTGGGCGCTGTCCATGGAATTGCCGAATCATTATACCGCCGCTACGTCATGGAAAACAGCATGACTGAGGAAGAGGCCTTTACCGCCTCGGTGGAAAATATCACCGGCGTTATCAGCAAGACTATTTCTCACGAAGGGATTTTGGCGGTTTATCAAAAATTGAATGGTGAAGAGCAAAAAATATTCGAGAGAATATATTCACAATCGTATGGCCCGGCCATGGATATTCTGCTAGAAATCTATGACGAGGTCTCATCCTGTAATGAAATCCGTTCGGTGGTTATGGCAGGTAAGCGCTTCAGTCGGTTTCCCATGGGGACAATTGACGGCACGAAGATGTGGAAGGTTGGTGAGGGGGTGCGGGCGTCTAGGCCGGAAAAGGAAGCGGCAATTAATCCCTTTACCGCCGGAATGTATTGCGCCACTATGATGGCCCAACTTGATCTGCTTATCGAAAAGGGCCATTGCCTGAGCGAGGTATGTAACGAATCCGTTATCGAAGCGGTTGACTCCCTCAATCCGTATATGCATTACAAGGGCGTGGCTTATATGGTGGATAACTGCTCGGTAACAGCAAGGTTAGGTTCCCGAAAATGGGCGCCTAGGTTCGATTATAACCTGAGCCAACAGGCCCTGGTGGCCTATGATAATGGCGCATCAACCAATGAAGAGTTAATTAAGGCCTTCAAAAGCCATAAGGTTCATCAGGCAATTGCCACCTGCGCGAGCCTGCGGCCGCCGGTTGATATCAGCCTAGCCGATCAGTAAGCGGGAAATAGAGGGCGGGCGGAAACGGGCGGAGGATAGAATAATTAATTATTCTATCCTCCTTTTTTTTTCAGAATCAGATTAGTTAATCAAAATTAATTGGACAGCTCCGGCCGCTGATACCCCTCTTAATAACCTCTTGATGGTAGGCGTCCAGGACATCGCGGCGCTTTACCATGCCTAGCACCCATTTTGAATCAGCCGATTCAACGACCGGAATCTCCTCGAATCCCTTGCTGTCGAAATATGACATCGCGGTGTATAAATTGTCATCCGGGGTGAGGAATATGACATTGCGAGCGCATATCTTGCCGACAGTCGCGCCGCGCCGCAACTTTTCATCATGGAGGATGGTCTTGACGTCCTGCAGCGATATAATACCAATCATTAAGCCTAGCTCGTTGATGACCGGGAAATAAAATCCCCCCTGCGCCATACTGAACATTTGCAGCAATTGATCAACATTGGCGTCTTCACTGATGAAATTGAAATCTTCTCGGATAATTCGTCCAACCTTAATTGATTTCATGACCGCGCTCTCCCGGCCTTCGTGAATATCGATGCCCTCTCTGGAAAAATCAACGGTGTCGATGGAGTCATGGCAAAGCCAGTTGGCGACAATGGTGCCAATGATACTGCTGAGCATGACCGGCACAATTATTTTATAGTTACCGGTCATTTCAAAAAGTAAAAAAATCGCAGTTAGCGGCGAGTGGGTGGAAGCGGCCAGGAAGGCGCCAATCCCAACGGCAGCGTATGCCCCCGGTGCGGCCGTGTAGGCCGGGAAAAGACTATGGACTCCCCAGCCAAAGGCGCCGCCGGTAACCGCGCCAATAAAAAGGGCCGGGGCAAAAACTCCCCCTGAGCCGCCTGAGCCCAGAGTAACTGCGGTAGCGATAATCTTTAAAAAAATCAGCACCGCCATCACCCACATGATGCTGTTGCCGGCGAGAACAACCTTAATATAATCGTAACCATCACCCATAATTTGGGGAAAGGCCATGCCAAAAATTCCGATAACCAGGGCGCCGAGTATGGGTTTTAATTGCGGATTAATATTCAGGGCCTCAAAACGGTCACGAACAGAATAAAATACACGGATATGAAACACGGCCACAAGGCCGATAATGACACCCATTATAATGTACAGCGGCAGTTCGGCAATGGGTGAAACAAGCTCATATGGCGGAATCTGAAAGGTTGGCGCCGCACCATAATACGCCCTTGAGATGACGGTTGCCATGGCAGATGATACTACCAGAGCTGAAAATGAAGAAATCTCGTAGGTACCTAGCAAAATGATTTCGGCAGCGAAAAACACCCCGGCAATCGGGGCATTAAATACCGCCGCTATAGCTCCGGCACTGCCAGCGGCAATATAGATTTTCATCCGGTCACCGGATACCCGAAAAAACTGGCCGACTTGTGAACCCAAAGCACCGCCGGCCAGGGCGATAGGTCCCTCGACTCCGGCAGAATTACCGGTGCCGATGGTCAGCGAACACGATATTATCTTTAAAATTATAGTTCTGAATTTTATCCGGCCGCCCTCCATATTTACCTTACGGATAAATTTGGGAAAGCCGTAGCCGTTTATCTCCCCGGGAAAGAGCAGAGAAAGAGGGATCAAGAGGAGCATGCCGCTGATGGGTATAAGCGGCAGAAGTAAGATGTGCCAGCCGCCCTGCGCGACAAAAGCATAACCGGGTTCAAAAATAGTGTGCCGAACAAACGCCAAGGAGCTGCGGAAGCAGATATTAACCAGACCGGCCCCAATCCCGATGAACGAGGCGATAAACACCATGCGCGAATTTTCGCCGGGGATAAAGTTCTTTTTTTTAAGTTTCATTTTGTCGAGCAGCCTATGAGTTGAGCCTGGGCCATAAAATAATCATCCGTCATACCGGCAATGAAATCGCGTACTATGCCGGCAGGTGAAGTATCAGCTATTCTTTCCGGCCCCAGATGTGAGATAAATTCCTCAAAAATTTCGGTGGAATTATGGCGGCTAGTAAAATGTCCCAGATAATTATCAAAAAGTTTCTGGTAGCAGAACTTTATATTTTCTACGCCGCTTTTTATTTTAGGACTTAGATAAATTTTCTGATAATTAAATTTTTTCAATTCTTTCAGTGCTTCTGATATCTCCGTGCTAAAGCCTATATAGTCATGCTGATAGCTGTGGGTGATCAGGTCGGTAACCAGTTTATAGACAATGGTGCCGTTGGAATTACCCAGGGTTTTAACCGCTAGTTCCGGCAGATCATGGCGGCGGATCAGGTTAAGCTCTATGGCGTCTTCAATATCACGGCCAATATAGGCAATGGTGTCAGCCATACGAACCACGCAGCCCTCCAGGGTAGCCGGCCGTATTTCCAGATCAGTCTCTTCCTCTTTTCGGCGGCATTGCCGGTCGAAATCAGCAAAATTCTTTTCCCGGTCAGGAGTAAGCTGCTGCTGATGAATCTCCCCATCGTGGCAAAGAATACCGTCCAGTGTCTGCATAGTGAGATTTAAGCCCCGGCCCTTTTTCTCAATACAGTCCAGAAAACGGACGCTCTGGACATTATGCCGGAAGGATGAAAGACCGTGCCGCCGGCAGATTTCAGCCAAAAAAGACTCCCCATCATGGCCAAAAGGCGGATGGCCGATGTCATGCCCCAGAGCAATGGCTTCAATCAGGTCTTCGTTCAGGCCCAAAAATCTTCCTATAGTACGGGCAATTTTGGAAACTAACTGGACATGCAGCACCCGATGGGTAATATGGTCATTGGCGACCATATAAAAGACCTGGGTTTTGTCAATATATCTGGTGTATGCCTTGGAATGCATAATCCGGTCGGCATCGATGGAGAAATCAAGCCGATAGTCCTGCAGCCTTTCACCATGACGCCGAACGGCATCAACACTTTGGCAGGCCCGTTTACCAAGGAACTGACGCTCGCGTATCTTCAGTCCTTTTTGCAGGTCGGTCATCATTTTTCAAACAAGCCGGTAGAATTGTTACGCGGGTATGCGGCAGGCAGTAAGGTTATTATCGTTGTCATCCGGCCCATAATATTTGCAGGCACTTTTTTGTCAACCTTTAATGTGGAAAAGCATGCGGATATATCTAGCCCCCATCAGGGGAATAACTGACTGTATTTATCGCAACACCTTTGGCCGTTATTTCCAGGGAGTGGATGCCGCCGTGGCGCCATTTATCAGCTCGGTACAGGGGCGTAAGATAAAGGCCGCCTATTTGCGTGACATCCTGCCGGAAAATAATCGGGATATGCCCCTTATTCCGCAGGTATTGAGTAATGACCCCGATGATTTTCTCTTCCTGGCTCAGCAGATATTTGCCTTGGGCTGGCAGGAGATTAACTGGAATCTTGGCTGTCCGGCGCCAATGGTGGCAAACAAGCATCGTGGTTCAGGTCTCTTAGCCAATCCGGAGAGAATCTGCCAGGTTCTGGACAAGGTGTTACAGTTCTATCCTGGCCAAATTTCCCTCAAGGTGCGTTTAGGGCGCGACTCTCCAACCGAGTTGGAGCGCCTATTGCCAATTCTAGACCAATACCCGCTATCTGAGATTATAATTCACCCCCGTTTGGGGGTTCAGATGTACAAAGGGGTTCCCGACCTTGAGGCCTTCAGACGCTGCCTGCCATTGACAAGACATAATCTGGTATATAATGGTGATATTATTGATGTGCCATCTTTTGCATCCCGGCAAAAGAGTTTCGCCGGGATTCATCATTGGATGATTGGCCGGGGTTTATTGGCAAATCCTTTTTTGGCCGATAAGATTAAGAATGGGGAAATATGCTTGAAAATAGGTAATGTTCCGGATATACTAAAAAAATTTCATAATGAGCTGTTAGATCAATACAAAATACGTCTTTGTGGTGATTCCCATGTTATGGGCCGGATGAAAGGACTGTGGGGATATTTAGCCGATTTTTTTGCCAATCCGGCCAAAATCCGTAAGAAAATAAACAAAATCAGAAGAATAACAGATTACCAAAATGCTGTAGATAATATTTTTACAAGGAAAAATTATAAATGAATATCAACCATCATTGCCGGCTTCTCTGGCTCAAACGGGCGACGATTATCGCCATTCTAACTATTCTGCCCGTCAGCGCGGCCTATGGAAGCATTGCCGGAAACACTCGTAATTACGACCAGAACAAGGCCAAGCTCCTGGGCTATATCATTGGCCGGCAGATAACAAGCAACCACTACTATCATGAGCCCCTTGATGATAAATTGTCGCGACAGGCCTTTGCCTTGTACTTGAAACAGGTTGACCCCCGTAAACTCTTCTTTATCCGCAAGGACGTGAATTCACTTAAGGCCTATAAACTCAAGCTGGATAATGAAATGCGTAGCGGTAATCTGCAGTTTCCCTTGGTGGCAGAGAGAATTTTGCAGAAAAGAGCCAAGCAGATTCAACAGTTTATTACTGAATTTGCCGCCTCTAAAATTGATTTAAATAAGAGCCAGACCCTGGAGCTTGAGCCTAAGAAATTACCATACTGTGCGTCTGTCACCGAGCTTAAAGACCGGTGGCGGCGCAATATCACATACCAAATTGCCCTGCAATATCTTGATCAGCAGGAAATCGCAGCTGCCGAAGCCAGGAATAAGGATAAAACGCCAAAAAAACGAGACGCCAAGGCGGCCAAGGCCAAAACACCGGCCGCCCTTAAAAAAGAGGCCATCAGCAAGGTTATTAAAAGTAATCGTGATCTTTTAAACCGTATTCTGAAAAGGGACGATAACGATGATTATGATCGTTTCTTCTCTGTGTTTGCCAAGGCTGTTGATCCGCACAGCAGTTTTATGCCGCCCAGTCAGAAGGAAGATTTTGATATTCATATGCGAGGCTCTCTGGAAGGGATAGGCGCTGTTCTCCAGGAGGAGGGCGGCTATGTTAAAGTGGTGAGGATTATCCCCGGCGGCGCAGCCTACCGCCAAAAGCAGTTAAATGCCGAAGATGTTATTCTGCGGGTCGCTCAGGCTGATGCCGAGCCGGTTGATATTACCGGGATGAAACTCAGGGATGCCGTTAGTCTGATTCGTGGTAAAAAAGGATCTCTGGTTAGATTGACAGTCAAACATCCCAGCGGGGTAATTGCCATTATTCCCATTGTCCGTGATATTGTCCAACTTGAGGCGACCTTTGTCAAGGCGGTCGTACTGCCGCAAAAAGCTGATGGCCATAAATTCGGCTATATCAAAATACCTTCTTTCTATCGTGATTTTCAGGGCAAGGGGGGGCGTAATGTTACTGATGACACCCGTAAGGCCCTGCAGAAATTAGTGAAAGCAAAGATAGACGGCCTGATAGTGGATTTGCGCAATAACGGCGGCGGCGCCTTAGTGGACGCCGTTAAAATCGCGGGGTTATTTATTGATAAGGGGCCGGTAGTTCAGATCAGGGCCGATGGCAGAGTC
>JAADIV010000080.1:0-2038 GCA_013151175.1 Deltaproteobacteria bacterium
CGGCAGGGCTTCGGCCATACATATGGTATGCCGAAGGTCTGTCGAAACGCCACAACGCAGTAGATCGAACTTTTTACGACGCCATCAAATAATCACCGTTCGCTTGATGATATTAACAACCTCATCCGGGTCGTCAATTATATTGAAGAGGAGGAGGTCTTCCTCTTTGATGTTACCTGCGGGAATCAGCTCCCGCTTTATCCATTCCAGGAGGCCGCTCCAATAGCTTTTGCCCACCAGGATGATAGGGAAACTCTTGATCCGTCTGGTCTGGATAAGGGTGATGGCCTCAAATAATTCATCCAGGGTGCCAAAGCCGCCGGGCATACCGACAAAGGCCATGGCATATTTAATAAACATGACCTTGCGGACAAAAAAATATTTAAAACTTAGAGGCAGGTTGGCGTAGGGATTTGCCTCCTGCTCAAAGGGCAAATTGATATTTAGGCCAACCGAGACGCCGTCCGCTGCCGCCGCCCCCTTATTTGCCGCCTCCATAATTCCGGGCCCGCCGCCGGTAATGACGGCATAACCTGCTTCTGACAGCCCATTGGCGATTTTTTCCGCCACTCCATAGTATTTTTCGTCCGCCTTCGTTCGGGCCGATCCGAAGATGGATACCGCAGGGCGGTTAATCTCTGCCAGGGCATCAAAGCCGTCAACAAACTCTGACATGATTTTAAATAAGCGCCATGAATCTCCGGCGTTGAAATTGTCAAGCCAGTACTGTTGGGCCTCAATATGATTTGTAAAATTCTTTGTCGGCATATGCTCGTTTTCTCCTAGCTGATTAATATTTTTTGCGGTTAATCTGTAGCAGTAGTTTTCCTGCCGCCTTATTGGTGCCATCCAGTTTCAGCAGGCGTTCAAGGGTAGTTCTTGCCGGTAATAATTTGCCAAGTTTCTGGTATATTCGGGCTAGCGATAACAGGGCGTCCGGATCTTTTGGCGCTATGCCCAGACTTTTTTTGACGGCGGCCAGGGCCTCGTCCAAATCGTCATTTTTCAGGAGCGTCAGGGCCAGACGGCGCCAATGTCCGGCCGAGCCGCCATCCAGTTCAACGGCCTGCCTGCATAGAGCAACGGCAATATCTGCGCCCTGCTTTTCGATGCTGTATAACTCGCCCAACAGACTCAGGGCTCTGGCATCCCGGCTGTTATAGCGGGTGGCCTTCTGGAGATAGGTAATGGCCTCTCTGTTTTTATTGATTCCCTTATAAGCCTCGCCCAAATAACGATAAATCAGGTCATGGCCAAGATTATCAGATGATTCATGCCACGGTTCACAACGCTCCCATGGACGGCTGGTATTTCCGGCCTTTGGAGATGACACGGCTTTTTCGGCCTTGTTCAAGACTTTAACGGCCTTTTTGTATTGATGATCGGCGCAATAAATTTGTCCTAGCTGGAGGAGCAGGTCAAAGGAGTCGGGGTCAAGGGCCAGAGCTTGTTCAAAATAGGTCAGAGCCTGCTCTCTGCTACCGCCGCGTAGGTAGGCAAAACCGAGGTTATACATGGCCATGAAATCGCCGGATGTTATACTTAATATCCGTTCAAACAGCGGCATTGCCATTTTATAACGCTCGATTTGGGCATAGATAACCCCAAGGCTGTTCAGGAGGTTTATATTATCAGGATCCAGGTTAAGGCCCAAACGATATTCCCGGATGGCGCCGTTCAGATCCCCTTCGTTATAGTAAATATCGCCGCTGATATTCAGGCTTACCGCGTCAAATGGGGTTATGGCTGCCGGCCCGGAGAATGACGCATGGATTGTGGCTTTGCGCGCGTTCAACGGGACATCAGCTTTCTTAAATCCCGGGCATGGATAGACTGAGATCCCCTGCGAATATGTGCCGCTGCCCAGTTTGGTGACTTTTTTTCTGAAAGAATTGGCCCAGTCGAGGGCCTCATCCTTATCCGCTCCCGGCAGATAGATGAATAATTCCCGGTCGGTGGAGATGACGGCCGCATCGTTGCCGATGAGGGTGAGGAGGCGGGCGGGGAATTTAGGGGAGGTATCCTGGTGAACCGGCTT
>JAADIV010000080.1:2090-3131 GCA_013151175.1 Deltaproteobacteria bacterium
CCCCGCCATCTTTTCTTGAAATTGGCTAAAACTGTTGGCTCCAGGGGGGGCAATTTTTGCTGCTCCGGCTCTAGCGCTGCCGCCTGGCACAGGGCAAAGGCCCCCCGCTGTCGGGCGGCCTGTAGAGACTGCCAGGCTTTGGCCAGTGGTTCGGCGGTACGAGAGACTGCGACCTGCGGCGGGATGCCGCTGACCGGTGCCAAACCGATATGGACTCTGTTGGTATTACGGCGCTTAAGTTTTCTCAGAATGGCATATCCCAATTTCTGAATTTCCGGCTCACTGGCTCCAGGCCAAATCAGGCCAAAAATTCCGGCGCCAAGGTGATGGAGCGGCGCGGTATCTCCAAACAGGGAATTAAGGTAAATTCCCACTTCCCGGATATTGGCCAGGGCCTGGCCGCCATCATGGACACGCGGGAAAACTTCGATGAGCAGGAGATGGGGCGGTGATTCGGATGCCTGGGACCCCGACGTCATACTCAACAGCCGCAGCTCCTGATTGAGATGGGTGGCATTCAGCAGGCCGGAGGCCGGATCCATCGACCATTGCTTGATAAGGCGTAATTCCCTGACTGCCCGTCTGGCGCGTAAGGTGAACCAGGCGGATGTATTGTTGTAAAGGGTTGAACTGCCGCCGGATAAGACTATGATGACCGCGATTTTATCGTGATCGCTTATCGGCAGAAAGACCTTTTGCCTTTTTTTGTCGATTATGGGCTGCTGTTGCTGGACAGCCAGATTTGCTCCGGCCTTTAAGGTCTCCAGATATTCCTCTTGCCCGGCAGTTATCTTTAATTCTCCGGCGGCTGATAGATGGCCGAACCAGACGTCCTGACAAACGAATAATTCCGCTATGCTCTGGCTAAATTGCCGCTTGTGCCGATAAAAATCTGCCGCCGTCAGCCGGCTATTTTCAAAATCAAAGGGGGTCATTTTTCAGGTATCAGGTATCAGGGACATTCTACGGCCCCTGCCCCCTGCTCCCTGTCTCCTGATAACTTGATACCTTGGATCAGACAGGTGGCAAGGGCGGGAATAT
>JAADIV010000013.1 GCA_013151175.1 Deltaproteobacteria bacterium
GCCGATATTATTAATGATATAAGCGCCATGCGTTTTGATCCGGCAATGGTGGATATTGCCAGGCAGGCGGCTTGTCCAGTCATCATCATGCATATGCAGGGTACCCCCGGCGATATGCAGATAAAGCCAAGTTATAACGATATCATCGCTGAAACCCTTGATTTTTTCCGGCAGCGTCTTGCCTGGCTCAGTGAAAATGGTATTGACCGCCACCGGATAATTATTGACCCCGGTATCGGCTTTGGCAAGACCGTAGAGCATAATCTCACCATTATCAACAATTTGGAGAGATACCAGGTCTTAAAATGCCCGGTATTGGTGGGCCATTCCCGTAAGTCCTTTATCACCCGCGTATTGGGCGATGAAATCGACCGTGACAATGCCACAGCGACAATTTCAGCCATCTGCGCCGGCAAAAAAGCGGCCATTGTCCGAGTTCACGATGTGGCAAAAAGCCGGGCGGCAATAACGCTAGCCCAGGCCATCGAACAGGAAAGACCTTGCCATTAAAAGAGAAAATAGACCGTTACCTCTCCTATAACCAGGAAAGAAAACAGAACGCGATAAAGTTTAATGAAATAAAAGCCGTTTTTCTGTTTAACGTTGTGCCATTTTTATTACACGCCAACTTTAAAGACCTGCCCGGTTATATAGATGATAAAGGCTGTCCCTTCGGCATTCATCTCTTTCGTCCCCAAAAGGTCATCAATAAAGACCTCTTCCAGAGATATTTCCCCAATTCCACTGCCATGCGTAAGGGCACATCTCCGTTTTCCCCCCATCCGGCGATTCACGCCTTAACCACAATCGGCAGTATCGGCACCATTGCCCAGACAGAAAAATCTGATTGTGATTATTGGGTAATCGTCAAGTTTGCTGAATTATCCGCCGCGAAAATAAAATTATTAGAGCAGAAATGCCAAGGCATTGAACAATGGGCTGACTCCTGTGGATTTGAAATCCATCTCTTTCTGATGGACATTAAACAAACCCGCGAAAATAGCTTTGCTTCCAGGGCGGAGGATGAATCGGCCGGTTCCGCCATGAAACTGCTGCTCAAGGATGAACTGTTCCGCACCCATATTCTGGTGGCCGGCAAGATACTCCTCTGGTGGCTGATTCCGCCCGATTTAACCGATGCGGAGTACAAAGACTATGTGCGGGAATTACCAACAAAGCAAAAGCTGAATATTAGCCATTTTATCGACCTGGGCTATATACCAAACATCCCCAGGGAGGAGATATTCGGCGCCTGTTTATGGCAGATGAATAAGGCCCTGGGCAGTCCCTTTAAATCGGTAATTAAATTTGCCTATCTGGAAATGATCTTAAGCGCCAGCGGCCAAAAACAATCGCCGCTGGTTTCCGATACAATCAAGCGCCTGCTAATCTTTCCGGAATTACTCACCGCTCCGAATAAACCGCTTGAGCCAGGTGATATTGACCCCTATCTCCTGTTGGCTCGAGACATTATGGCTTTCTATCAGACTGGAGATACCGAGGGGAAACGGGCGCAATTCATCCAGGTCTGCCTCTTCCTGAAAACCCTGGAAGGCATGGATTCGCAAAAAAGGTCAAAACACCATGCCAATCATCTGCAATCCACCATGGCGTTAATGGAAGATTGGCATTTGCTGCCTTCCCCCATAGACCATTATCTTAATTTTAAATATTGGAAATATAAAAACCTGGTGAGCGAAGGGGTTAAGGTGCATGATTACCTCATTGCCACCTATAAGAGACTACGCTGGCACTTGCGCAATTTAGAAAGCGAAGGCGTCGGCACAACAATCACCGGGCACGACATAGCGGTTCTGGGCCGTAAACTCTTTACCTTTCATCAGAAGAAAGAGAACAAGGTGGCTTACATACAAAGCCTCTCACGTGACATTATGGCCCAGGTAGATATCACTCTCCACGTGACAAGGGCAGATGGCCGGGATGTCTTTTTTGCCCTGCAGGGTGATTATGACTACAAGACGATAAAGGCTAATAAAGACTCTTTGATTAAACGGGAAACACACCTGATTCGTCTGCTTACCGGTATGATTATTAACGGAGTTCTTACCGCCGGCACCCATTTGCATCTTACCAAGAATTATCTGCCCGTGGATCTCTCAGATATTCAGGCCCTGGCTGCCATAATAATTCAGACCTTTCCGCTCATGGACGTGGCGCATATCTCTGCGGAACAATTACTGGATCCCGAAATAACTACTCAGGCTTTAGCCATTGTAAATTTTGCAAAAAATACCATAAGGGGCAGCAAAACCCTTAACTCAACAATCATTACGGTTAACAGCTACGGCGAATATTTCATCCGCGATTACAAGACATTAGCCCAGTACAAAAGCGCCTTATTGACGCTTCTGACCCAGCATGAGGTAAGCCGCTGGAATAAAAATTTCGCGATTTTTATTCCCCCGCAAAAAGACCTGCACGCCCTACAGACAATGCTGAACGCCTGATTATTAAAGAAAACGGTATTTCCTAAAACAGTGGCGATTATTCGTAACATCGTTTAGACTAACCAGATTTTCATGTGAATCATGGCTGAATCATAAAAAATAGTTAACAATTATTTAAGCATCGCCCAAGGGCGCTAAATACTAATTTTAAGGAGGATATTATGTCTCGTAAAATGGTTACAATTGATGGGAATCAGGCGTGTACCCACGTGGCTTACGCCGCCAGTGAGGTTATCACCATATACCCCATAACCCCTTCCTCGCCAATGGCGGCAGAATCTGACGCCAAGAGTACCGCCGGTCAGGAAAACATCTGGGGAACAGTGCCGGTTATAACTCAGATGCAGTCCGAAGGCGGAGTTGCCGGCGCCCTGCACGGTTCACTGACCACCGGCGCCATGTGCACCACCTTTACCTGTTCACAAGGTCTGATGCTGATGGTTCCCAATATGTACAAGATTGCCGGGGAATTGCTGCCCACCGTCTTCCATATTACGGCCCGTTCCCTGGCCGGTCAGGGCCTGTCCATCTTTGGCGACCACAGTGATGTTATGGCCTGCCGTCAGACGGGCTGGGCCATGCTCTGCTCCCAGAACGTCCAGGAATGTCAGGATATGGCACTCATTGCCACCCAGGCAACTTTGCAAAGCAGAATTCCTTTTATGCATTTTTTTGACGGCTTCCGTACCTCTCACGAGATCCAGAAGATTGAGCAGCTTACCGAGGAAGATATGCAGGACATCATCGATGAGGATCTGCTTATAGCCCACCGGCAGCGGGGTCTGACCCCGGATCGTCCCATGATGCGCGGGACAGCCCAGAACCCGGATGTCTATTTTACCGGGCGGGAAACGGTAAACAAGTATTACAACGCCTGCCCTGGAATAGTCCAGGATACCATGGACAAATTTGCCGCCCTTACCGGCCGCCAATATCATCTGTTTGACTATTACGGCGCCCCCGATGCCGAGGAAATTGTCGTTATGATGGGTTCCGGTGCCGAAACTACAGCCGCGACCATCGACCACCTCGTTGCCAATGACCAAAAGATAGGCCTGCTCATTGTCCGCCTGTTCCGCCCCCTTGATGCCAAGGCCATGGTTAACGCCATCCCCGGCACCGTCAAAAAAATTACCGTTCTCGACCGCACCAAGGAACCCGGCAGCGTTGGCGAACCTCTATACCTGGATGTCCGAGCCGCCGTTGGCGAAGCGGTGGAATCATCCAGAGTTAACAGTCAACCCATGATTCTCAGCGGCCGCTTCGGTCTGGGTTCCGCAGAGTTCACCCCGGCTATGGTTAAGGCGGTGTTTGACAATATGGCATCATGGTCTCCCAAAAATCACTTCTGTGTCGGCCCCCATGACGATGTTACATTCAGCAGTCTGGATTATGACAATTCATTCAATATAGAAGGCAAGGACGTTGTCCGGGCCATGTTCTTCGGCCTGGGTTCCGATGGCACGGTTGGCGCCAACAAGAACACCATCAAGATAATCGGTACCGAAACCGAAAACTCCGCTCAGGGTTATTTTGTCTATGACTCCAAGAAATCAGGCTCAATTACCACCAGCCACCTGCGTTTCGGCAAGAACCAGATTGTCGCCCCTTATCTCATTGCCAAAGCCAATTTTATTGCCTGTCACAACTTCACCTTCCTGGACAAATACGATATGCTAGCCAGGTTGGAGAAGGGCGGCACCTTCCTGCTCACCACCACCTTCACCAAGGGCCGGGTGTGGAAGCACCTGCCCGCCAAGGTTCAAAAACAGCTCATCGATAAACAGGTCAAATTCTATATCATTGATGCCATCAGCCTGGGCAAAGCCCTGGGGCTTGGCGCCAGGATTAATATGATTATGCAGACCGCCTTCTTTATGATTTCCGGCATACTGAGCCAGGATCAGGCCGTTAAGGCCATTAAAAACGCCATCAAGAAGACCTATGGCAAAAAGGGCGATAAGGTTGTTAATATGAACTACGCCGCCGTTGACGGCGCTATCCAAAAGATTGTCAAGGTAAAGATCCCCAAAACAGCGGGCGGCCATGCGATTCCGCCCACCGTGCCAGACAACGCCCCGGAGTTTGTTAAAGAGGTTACCGCCACTATGATCGAGGGTAACGGTGATGAGTTGAAGGTCTCCCAGATTCCCGATGACGGCACCTGGCCCACAGGCACCACCCAATACGAAAAACGCAACATCGCGGTGGAGGTGCCGGAATGGCTGCCGGAGAACTGCATCCAGTGCGGCCGCTGTTCCATAGTTTGCCCCCATGCCGCTATCCGAATGAAAATCAGCAAAAAAGCCGCTCTAAAAAAACTGCCCAAATCCTTCAAAACTGCGGACGCCGTAGGCAAACAGTTCAAGGGCCGCAAAACCACCGTGCAGGTATTTACCGAGGACTGCTGCGGTTGTACCCTGTGCGTGGACACCTGCCCGGCCAAAACCAAGGCTCTGCGAATGATAGCCAATACCGATGCCCTGCGCAAAAATGAATCGGCCAATGTTGCCTACTTCCTGGGACTGCCGGAAACACCGGATGCCGATATCGATACAAGCACCGTTAAGGGCAGTCAGTTAAAGCGGCCTCTTTTCGAGTTTTCCGGCGCCTGTGCCGGCTGCGGCGAGACCCCCTATATCAAACTGGTAACCCAGTTATTCGGGGATCGGATGATGATAGCCAATGCCACGGGTTGTTCGTCAATTTACGGCGGCAATCTGCCCACGACCCCCTACGCCAAGAATGCCGAGGGCCGGGGGCCATCCTGGTCCAATTCCCTCTTCGAGGACAACGCCGAGTTTGGTCTTGGTATGCGGAACACGGTGAACAAAATGGAATCTCAGGCCACGGAATTGCTCCATAAGGCCGTTGCGGAAAAGATCATTACCCGCAAGATGGCCAGGGATATCATCAACGCCAGTCAGCTAAACCAGCAGGAAATTGACGCCCAGCGCGATAGAGTTGCCGCTCTCAAAGGTAAACTGGCAGCTAGCGACTCAATAATTGCCAAACGTCTCGCCCCCGTGGCTGATTATCTGGTCAAAAAATCTGTCTGGATCTTCGGCGGCGATGGCTGGGCCTATGATATCGGCTATGGCGGTTTAGATCACGTCCTGGCCTCAGGCGAGAATATTAATGTCCTTATCCTGGACACCGAGGTCTATTCAAATACCGGCGGCCAGATGTCCAAATCTACCCCGCGAAGCGCCACCGCTCAATTTGCTGCCGGCGGCAAAAAGATGCCCAAAAAGGACATCGGCATGATCTTCTCCACCTACGGCAATGTCTATGTGGCCAAGGTCTCCATGGGCGCCAATCCGGGTCAGGTCGCCAAGGCCATGGCCGAGGCCGAGGCCTATGACGGCCCGTCACTGATTATCGCCTACGCCCATTGCATCAACCACGGCATAAATCTGGCCAAAGGCCTGCAACAGCAGCAAAAGGCGGTTAAATGCGGCCACTGGCCCCTGTACCGCTATAATCCTACCCTGGAAGAGCAAGGGAAAAACCCGCTGCATATCGACTCCAAGGCCCCGGATATGCCGTTTAAAGATTACGCCTTGAACGAAAATCGTTACCGGATGCTGAAGATGATGAATCCGGAACACGCCGACGAGCTGATGGAACAGGCGCAGGCCGATGTTATAAGGTCATGGAAGTTCCTGGAGGGACGTTTCAAAGCACTGGAACCTGAAAAATAGGCATAAAGTCCTAGCTTTATTTGTGACAAAAAAGGCGGCATCTGAGAGCATCAGACGCCGCCTTTTTTTTTGCCGGCCTTGATATTTTGTGATAAATAAATTAACAATGATAACTGATAATTACAGTACAATCCCGGATAACCCTTTATACTAATTCGTTATTAATAATAACATCGTATGTCCAAAGCAGAAATTACCGCAACTGAGAAACTTCTTGACCTGATTCGCGCCGAATCTACAGCCCCGCCGGCGGAAAGCGGCGAGGTTGAAGATTTGGATATGGGGCCTCAGGCTGCGGCTTCTCCGAAGATCGTACCACCCGTACCCGTGATAAAATCAGCGGTCGCGGAGAAGCCGCCTCGTGCCGCTCCGGTTTTACCTCTCCCCAAAGCGGCGCGGCGCGGTCTGTTCAGCAGAATATTCAAGCGGTCTGCCCAGGTAAATATCGGCATTGATATCCAGCCCACAGCCATCCATCTGGTAAAATTTTGCCGTAAAACAAATGAATTTTTGGATTACCGCACCACGCTTTTCCCCAATTCGACCAAGCGGGCCACCAATACCCTGCTCAGCGATAATGACTTCAAGGCAACTCTTGCCGGGGCATTACGAAAATTCTGCCGCCGCCACAGGCACCCGGAGATTTGGTGTTCACTGGGCGGATTGCGGGTTGATTTTCATAATATAACCATTCCCATTGTTGAAGAGGCGGAAATTGCCAACGCCGTATTCTGGTCAACCAAAAAAACCGCTGATTTTGATCCACAAAAGGAAATTTTTGATTTTACCAAGCTCAAGAAAATTGATGACCACGGCACGGCCCGCCTCCTTACCCTGGTAACTCTGGTACCCAAAGACGATACCCGCGCCCTGCAAAAGCTATTCAGAAACATAGGCTTTAAACTCACCGGTGTCAGCTACCCGCCCGTTGCCACCCAGAATCTTCTCCAATTTTATAATATCAGCAGCGCCGAAGATGCCATTGTGCACCTGAGGCTCAGAAGAGCCAACTCCTTCATCGATATCTTCTATAGAGGCCAGATGATATTCAGCCGGGAGATAAAAGCGGGCGCAGGTAGTTTTATAGAATCCTGCCAGGAATACGGCAGCAATCTGGGGCTGGATATAGACGAACAGACCGCCGCCGACCTGGTATTTGGCAAACGCGGCAAGTCGGGCGCCGAATCCGGAGAGCCGGACATGCAGGAGAAAATCAATACAGCGGAGCTACCGGTTCTGGAAAGGCTGACCCGCCAGTTAAACCGCACCTTTGAGTATTGCGCCAATAATTTCGGCATAGCGAAAATAAATACCCTTTGCACATCGGGAGAATTTATCCTAAATAATACGATATTACTTGCCATAGAAAAAGAACTGGCCATAAGCTGCAAGATATTACCGGCCTTCGGCGCAATGGCCGGGGGCCGGGTGCCAAAGGCGGATGCCGGCCAACGTTATAACCTGAATACCGCCGCCGGTCTGGCCCTTTCCGTCCCCACTGTAACGAAAAATTTTTTATACACCCACGCGGACAGCAGCCGAGACATCTTCATCAACAAGATCAACCAGGCAATCAGCCTGATAACTATTACCGCCGCCTTATTGATTGGCGGTCTGGTATTTCAACAATACCAGCAAATTTACCGCAAGAAGGCGGAGGTTAAACAGCTCACCCGGCAATTGGCAGAGAGTTACAACAGGGAGCCTCGTACCAAAAATTCGGCCTTTATCCTACAGGCGCTTAAAATATTAAATAATGACAATCTCGATAATAAAATAGAAATTGCCCGTTTCAAAATATTGGCGGGTTTAAGTGAACTGAACTCCATAATCCCCGCGCATCTCCACCTGACATCTCTGCTTATCGCCAAAAGCGGCGGAAAACGCGACCGCGATTATGATGACAGGGCAGACAAAATGGGTAAAACAAAAAAATTATGGCTCAGCGGCTATGTGGACGGCCCGGCCGCCGGGCAGGATTTTGTGGTACTTAACTTTATCAAGAAACTGAGCCGCTTAAACCTGATCCGCAATCCAATTTTGACGAGTAAAAAGAAGGGCCGTTATCTTGACCGCAATATCACCAAATTTAAAATTTTTCTGACCGTCAACTCGGTCAGGCAGCTGAACCATAAATAAGCAAATAAGATGGCAAAGACTACCATGAGCGCCTATAAAGAGAACATATTATTTGCCGCCTTGTGTCTCAGCGGTCTGCTGATTCTTGGAATATTGGGCTTCAAGCCGCTCTACGCGCAGAACCACCGGTTGGACACCAAAATCAGTAGCTTGCAGCAGAGAACCGGAGAGCAGCAACAGCTCGCGGCTCTCATAGCCACGGTCGACAGGCGGCTCCTGAACCGCAGGCATAAATTCCTGCCTGATTTTAGGGCGGCGGCGCTACCCATGACCCGCGCCGGCGATATTCTGAGCGATGTCAAAAAGATCGCCACCGGAGCCGATCTCAAGGTCTTGAGAATTACCCCAGAGTTGGGCAGCAAAAAAGATGCCTGGCATCATCTGGCAATCAAGGTGGAGCTGCACGGTCTTTTCCCCAACCTGCGTAAATTTGTCCTGGATTTATTGACTTTACCCTATGTAAAGGATATTAACAGAATGGCGGTTAGAGCAACCAATCAACAGTTGGTCTTCGACCTGACTTACACCGTATGGTTAAACTAGGCGGGTCTGCCCCGGGAAATAGCGATTTATGCAGAAGAGAGAAAAAATAATTGTTGCCCTGGTCATTATCGCGGTCATTTACGGGGCGGTTAATTTCTGGTTGGTGCGCCGTAAAATAACCACCGTTCCTCAAGCCACCCAAGCCGCAGTTGATATTCAGCAGTTAAGCAAAAGGCTTGCCGCTGTCACCTCCCCGAACAACAGGCGGCAGCGGATTTTGGCCGGGCAGATCAACAAACCGTGGGGCAATATCTTTGCTAGCCACGCCCTGGAGCAAAAGGCCTTCGCCCAACAGGATCAGCAAAAGGTACTCTACGATAAATGGGCGGCCCGGATAAATAAACTCAGATATTCCGGTTATCTGGCTATGGGTGACAGTAGAATTGCCATTATTAACCGGAGTGATTATATGGTGGGAGACAAGATAGACGGCTTTACCCTGAGAGAAATCACGCCGGTGGCGGTGCAGTTGGCCCGGCATGATTTTTCCTTTACCATAATGTCCAAGCCTTTGCCCGCCATAGGGGAACATAACCCCGCTGCCAACCCTGAAACGGCTAAATAAACATGAATAAGCATACACAAAGCACCAGACACTTTATTGCCCTGGCCGTTGTTGTCCTTATTTTAAGCGGCTGCGCCACTCAGCAGAAAGGGGTGGATAAAATTACCAAATGGCAGGCCAGAGCCGCCGCCGCCCAGCCATACCTGCCGTCCAGGGATAAATTTGTGGCCGCACAACAGCTTAAACATAAGCCGCCGAAGGTTCAGACGGCCCAAATGACCGCCGCCGCCCTATTCAAATCACTACCCGCCAAAAAGATCTCCGTCCGTTTCGTGGGCGATGACCTGGCCACCGTGCTGCGCACCATGGCTAGCCTGGCCGGCCAAAATATTATGGTCAGCCCCCATGTCAAGGGCAAGGTAATAATGGAAATTAAAAACAGCCCCTGGAATCAGGTTTTCACCAGTATCGCCAACACCTATGGCCTGTCAGTAATCAGACGGGGTGATGTTCTGGATGTCCTGTCAATCGGTGATCTCAAGGAGCAGGTGAAACGAAAATCCCTGCAGATGAAGAAGGAGCAGGCGCAGCCCCTGGTCACCCGTATCGTCCCCATCGAATTCTCCAATCCGGATGAGACGGCCAAATCCATCGAGCCATTATTATCCAAAGACAAGGCCGGCAAGGCCAGGGGATCGGTCACGGTTGACGCCCATGCCCGCGCCCTTATCATCAATGATACCGCCGATAATGTAAATAAACTGGTTAAGATGATCTACGATCTGGATAAGCCCACCCCGCAAATTCTGATTACCGCCCAGATTGTTGAAACCACCAGTGATATGGCCCGCGAACTGGGAATCCGTTGGGGCGCCCTGTCCAAGGTCAGTCCGGGCGGCGGCGCGCCCGATGTCCAACTGAACCCCGGTGCCGCCGGCGCCACCACCTACGATGCGGCTAGCGGCAGACTAATTTATCCAACTGCCACGGCCATAGGCAATAATATTGATCTTGGGGCCAAAACAATTTCCGGGGCGGCGCCGGCGGCCATCGGCCTGTTGATTAACAGCCATGACGTCCTGCTCTCCGCCCAACTCTCCGCCCTGCAAAGAAACGGCAAACTAAATGTCCTTTCCACCCCGTCTATTGCCACCCTTGATAATTCTGAAGCCATTATCGAGGCGGGCGAAGAGGTGCCGTTTCAGACCACTAGTGGCAGCACCACCGGCGGCACAACGGTGGAATATAAATCCGCCACCCTGCGTCTGACAGTTACGCCCCACGTTATTGGCGGCAAGATGATCCGCCTGAATATCGATGCCAAGAAGGATGAAGTTGACACCAAGAGCAACGCCGTCAATGGTTACCCCTATATCCTCAAAAAATTGGCTCATACCCAGTTAATTATCCCCAATGGCAGAACTGTGGTCATCGGCGGCCTGGACAGTGACACCAACTCTGATGCCAACACGGGGGTGCCTGGTCTTAAAGATATTCCGCTTCTGGGCCATTTGTTCAAACAACAGTCAACCAGTCATAAATTCACCAAATTACTGATCTTTATCACCCCGACAATCCTCACCCGTAAAGCCGGAGCGTAGTCATGGCAAGACAACGTAAACGGCTTGGCGATATGCTAGTGGCGGCCGAACTTCTCAATGAAGAAGAGTTGACGACAGCCCTGCGGGGGCAGCGTGATACCGGTCTGTTGTTGGGGGATTATCTAATTAAACAGAATATCGTCTCGGAAGAACAAATTATTGATCTGTTAAGCGAACAACTGCAGATCAGAAAATTTGACGATGGCGAGTTTGAGATAACCCCCCGTCTGTCCCAGTTTATTCCCAACGATATCTCCAACAAATACAAGGTAATTCCCCTGGCCAAAGACGATTTCGTCATGACCGTGGCAACCCCGGATCCGATGAATGTCGAGGCCCTGGATTTTATTGAGAAATCTTGCGATATTGAGTTGGATCCCCTGATCTGCTCCAACCATCAGTTTCAATTACTCTCCAACGGTATATACGGCATCAGCTCTGAAGTAGATGATATTCTGGGAGACATTGAAACAGATGAGGAAGAGGATGCCAGAAACAGCGGCCCGGATCAGAACCGCAGTCTACAGGATGCCGCCGATGACGCCCCCGTAGTCCGCCTGGCAAACTCGATTATGCGGCAGGCCATATCTGAGAAGGCCTCCGATATTCATATCAGCCCGGAGCAGGATTATGCCCAGGTAAGAATGCGGATCGACGGCGACCTGCATGAAATTCCCCCGCCGCCCAAATCCACCCTGATAGGCATCATCTCCCGCATCAAGATCCTGGCCAATATGGATATCACCAATACCAGGGTGCCGCAGGACGGCCGCTTTACCATCCGCCTTAATGAACAGGAAATCAGCATCCGGGTCTCCACCATTCCGACAATTTATGGTGAAAACCTGGTAATGCGCCTGCTCTTTGTCAGCGCCGGATCTATCCCGCTTGAGGATTTGGGACTGTTTGATGATGACCTTAAAGCTTTGCAGAGACTGGCCGGACGCCCCTATGGCATGATCTTAAGCGCCGGCCCCACCGGCAGCGGCAAATCTAGCACCCTGTACGCCCTGCTTCGTAAAATAATCACTCCCAAAATTAATGTGATTACCCTGGAAGATCCGGTTGAATATAGAATGGCCGGCGCCAGGCAGGTGCAGCTTAACACCAAGGCCGGTATGACTTTTGCTTCCGGACTGCGTTCTATTTTACGCCAGGATCCCGATGTCATCATGGTGGGCGAGATAAGAGACGGCGAGACCGCCGATATCGCGACCCAGGCCGCCCTTACCGGTCATCTGGTCTTAAGCTCTCTGCATACCAACGACTCGGCCAACGCTATAACCAGACTGAGCAATATGGGGATTGAACCATTTCTCATCTCCGCCTCCCTGCTTGGGGTTTGCGCCCAGCGGCTGTTAAAAAAGAATTGCCGCCATTGCCTGGAAGATTACCAACCATCCGCAGCCGTCAAAC